>NZ_VPCQ01000017.1:0-26254 GCF_013418125.1 Acinetobacter sp. YH12205
TAAGTTCTTTATCCGACATAGACACCAACATATCAAACCGTCCGCTAAGAAAATTGCAACAGCGCATATTCTAAAAGCGGACATTTTTACTTTGGAGAAACCGGACATTTCTATTTTGGAGTTACAACTCTCGTTTCGTATAACAGCCATTATGTTAAATGAATGATAATTGACATTTTGTTCATTAATACTGATATGCAACGAATTTTATTATATGTCACCCCTCAATTACAAATATAAATGACTGCTCGTCTAATCATCTCCATTACACAATTAAATGTTAAAATGCATAGCTACTTCATCTAAGATAAAATATATGTATCCAAATCTACAGCACAGCTTCGAAAACAGCGTCATTCTCGTTGTAGAAGATGATTATGATATTGGTGACATTCTTGAAAAATACATAAAAAATGAAAACATGCAGGTCATCCGTGCATTGGATGGACAACAAGCTTTAGAGTGCCTAAAAGCCAACTCTATCGACCTGATTCTCCTTGATATTAAATTACCCAAACTAAATGGCTGGGAAATTCTACAAATCATCCGTCAAACAAGTCATTTACCTGTCATTATGCTGACTGCCTTAGATGATCAAGTGAATAAGATCATGGGGCTAAAAATGGGTGCTGATGACTTTATTATTAAGCCATTTAACCCAAACGAAGTGATTGCACGAATACAAGCCGTACTTAGACGAAGTACAAGCCAAAATATGGAAATAACTAATATTATTCGTTATAGAAATATTGAAATTAATCCAGATCATCATCAAGTTTACATTTCAAATGGTCAAAGAAATCAGTTGCTCAACCTTACGTTAACTGAGTATAAGATACTGTTTTTGATGGCAAAAACACCGAATAAAGTCTTTACACGTAATGAATTGATCCAAAACTGTATGCCTGAAAGTGATGCTTTAGATCGCACTGTAGATAGCCATATCAGCAAATTACGCAAAAAACTTGAAGAAAATGATGTAAATGGCTTATTAATCAATGTCCGTGGCGTGGGGTATCGCTTAGATCAAAATCATGAAATTTAACTTTTTTAAAAATTCTGTTGGAATTAACTTCCAGTTTATTATCATGATGAGCCTATTCAATTTAGGCATTACGCTGTTATCTTTCATGATTGGCTATTTTGTTTATAGCTGGGCGATAAAAATAGGTTTTCTAAATACACAAGTTATTAATTCAAATGAATTTTCAGTTACCTCCGTTGACTTTATCTGGCTGTTTTTAGTGCTATTAACAGGCTTTTTTCTTTCTACTATCCTCGCCTTTAAATATGGAAAACGCTATACACAGCCAATTAGTGATTTAGCAGATGTTATTCAACAAATTCAACAAGGCAATTTAGCACTCAGAATTAAACAGCCACATCATGATATTCCACATGAAATCAAGTCTCTTATTGAGAACTTCAATGAAATGGCAAACCAACTTGAAGTATCAGTTAAGAATTCAACTGTTTGGAATGCTGCAATTGCACATGAATTACGAACACCTGTGACAATATTACAAGGTCGCTTGCAAGGTATTGTCGATGGTATATTTATTGCCGATAAAGCTTTACACCTAAGCTTATTGAACCAAGTCGAAGGCTTATCTTACCTTGTGGAAGATTTACGGACACTGACACTTATTGAAAATAAACAATTACGATTAGAACTAGAAAAGACCAATTTAAAAAATAGTATTGAAAAATGTCTGCAGATGTTTAATGAACGGTTTCATGTTAAAGGTTTAACTATTGTTTTAAATTTGACGGATAAATTGGTTTGCGTTGATATAAGAAGGATGGAACAGGTCTTTATTGCATTGTTCTCTAACTTTCTAAGATATTCGAATGCTGGAAAAATAAATATTACATCTGTAACCACAGCAGAACATTGGGTATTGACGTTTGAAGATGAAGGTCCTGGTATTGATGAATCGCATCTTAAACACCTGTTCAAACCCTTCTATCGACTGGAAGACTCTAGATCATGTCTAGATGGCGGTACTGGATTAGGCTTGGCAGTGATTGATGCAATTATTGAAGCACACCAAGGTCATATTTATTATTCTAAATCCAAAAACTTAGGTGGCAGCTGTTTTACTATTCAACTAAATCGTAAGACATCAACTCATTTATAATGTGTTAAGTTCAGATTAATACGGCTTAATTTAAACCATAAATTTAAGATAAATTGATGTCTGAACTTAACCATTCTGTTTGATGATCCTCAAATAAATTTCATCACAATGAATTCTCATCTCGATATTTAGCTAGCATAAAAAATACCACAATGGAGAGTATCCCGATGATAATCCCTGCTGTTAATAATAAATTAACATGAGCTGAACTGAAGGCAATTTTACCTGCGTTAATCAATGCTGTACCTTGTTCAACGGGTAACTGGCTCGCCACTAAATAGGTATCACCAATCGAAAGTCTGGCTTTTTCTGCTAAAACAGCAGTTAAATCTGACGGCACTTGAAGATGACTGCCAAATATATAGGCCATGAAAACACCAAATAAAGTAATACCTAGTCCTGTACCCAGTTCATAACCTGTACTTTCAAGTGAACCTGCCGCACCGCCCTTTTCTGCAGGTACTGAGCCCATGATCGCAATGGATGAAGCTGTTAAACCAATACTCAGTGTTAATCCAATCGAAGCTAAAATAAAGGGAACGATGATTCCCGGATGATGAAAATCTGAATAACTCAAACTGACCAACGCAATTGCTGCCAATATTAATGACATGGTCGCAACCAGACGGAGTCCAAATTTATTGGATAAAAAACCAGCAATAGGCCCGCCAATAGCGGCCGCAACCATAATCGGAACCATAAAAAGACCGGCTTGCAGCGGTGTTAAACGAATGACATATTGCAGCTCCATTGCCAAAGTTAACTCAACCCCTGCCAAAGCGCCTGCAGCAACCATTGCCATAATAATGCCGGCTAAAATAGCAGGACGTGAAAATAGCGAAAGATCTAGCATCGGCTGAGGAGAATTCAGCTGTTTGCGTACAAATATGGTTAATAAGCCGATAGATAAAACGACCAAAGGCAAGACAATCAACAACGACTGTTTACCGCCTAAGCCTGCTTTTAGTGCATATACAAACGAAATCAAACCGACAATCAGCAATAGCGCTTGACCAAATGCCCAATGTCCAGGGGTTATAGCTTCTTTTCGGGACAATAAGAAATAGCACATTGGTGCGACAACCAGCATGATTGGGACGTTAATCAGGAAAACTGAACCCCACCAGAAATATTCTAACAATCCCCCACCAATGAGCGGTCCAATGGCGGCACCGGCTGATCCGATTGTGCCCCAAATACCCAGCGCAATGGCACGTTCGCGACTGTCTTCGAAGGTTCTGCGAATAATACCCAATACACAGGGCATAATCATGGCACCGCCTAATGCTAATAAAGCACGTGCGGCAATCAGCATAGAAGCCGTTTGGGAAAATGCCGCAAGGACTGAGGCAATTCCAAATATAACCAAGCCAATCAGCAGAATCTTACGATTGCCGACACGATCAGCCAAAGTTCCCATCGGAACTAAAAGTCCAGCCATAAGTAATGGATAAATATCAATAATCCATAAGACTTGGTTACTTGTGGCACTCAGCGATTGGGTTAATGAGGGAACCGCAACATGCAGTACAGTCATATCAATCACAATCGGCAGAAATGCAAGCACGACAGCGAGCAATATCCACCAGCGTTTCGGATCAAGATTGGTAGCTTTCATGATTAAACCTATATTGATGGTTTATTAAATCAATTCTGAAATAAAGATGTAAATGAAAGATTTGTTGTGGGCTAAACTCGTTAACCCACAGCTTTTATTCTCAGTTTTGATGCTTAATGTGCCGCTTTACGTTTCGAGAATTTCTCAACCATGCTCATGACGACAATAAAGAAAATCGGTACAAAAATAACAGCTAGAATTGTTGCGCTGATCATGCCGCCAAAGACGCCTGTACCAATCGCTTTTTGAGTTTCAGAACTAGCGCCACTGGCAATGACTAAAGGAATAACGCCACAGGTAAATGCCAAAGATGTCATTAGGATTGGACGTAAGCGCAATTTAGCGGCTGCAACGGTTGCCTCCACTAAACCCATTCCTTCTTCTCTTAGTGCTTTTGCAAACTCAACAATCAAAATAGCATTCTTTGCAGATAGACCAATAATCGTGATCATGCCGACCTTAAAGAAAATATCATTTGGCATACCACGTAACATTACTGCTAAAAAGGCGCCAATCAACCCTAGAGGGACAACTAGCATCACAGAGAATGGAATTGACCAGCTTTCATAAAGCGCTGCCAAGACAAGGAAAACGACTAACATCGACAACAGTAATAAAAACAAGGTTTGTGATTCCGACTGTTTTTCTTCTAGAGAAATCCCAGTCCACTCATAACCCACACCTTTCGGAAGTTGTTCAATCAAATTTTCCATCTCAGTCATGGCTTGTCCTGAAGATATACCTGCTGCTGGACTGCCAGAAATACTCAATGATGGACGACCGTTGTAACGATTGTATTGTTGTGGGGAATGTTGCCAAATTGGAGTAATTATTTCAGACATTGAAACCAATTTACCGCTTTGACTGTTCACCTTAATCTGAAGAATATCTTCAATACTCATGCGTGATTTGGCATCAAGTTGCACAATGACTTGCTGCATACGGTCATGATTTGGAAAATCATTGATATACATCGAACCCATTGAGGTTGAAATAATATCGGTCACATCACTGAAATTAACACCTAATGCCTGCAATTTATCTCTATCAATTTTAAGCTGTACAGAACTGCCATCTGGCAAACCTTCAGGATAGACCTCCGCCACGATTTTACTTTGTGCTGCTAATGCTAAAAGCTGATCTTGTGCTTCTCTTAAAGCAGGCATGCCAATATTGCCACGATCTAATAATCTCAGTGAAAAACCAGATGAGTTACCCAATTCATCAATTGCTGGTGGTAACACAGACATGGTTTGACCTTCTGAACTTTCAGCCATCGCTATATTGGCATTATTCACGACTTCTTGTGCCGTAATAGTACGCTCTTCGAATGGCAATAGATTGGTAAAATACATCGCTGTATTCTGACCAGATCCACTAAAACCAAAACCTAAGACCGCCATATTGTCTTTAATCCCCGTTTCTTGGTCTAAATAATTTTGAAACTCAGCAACGACTTTACGGGTACGTTCTTGAGTTGCATCCGCAGGAAGTTGAATCGAAGTCATAAACCACCCCTGATCTTCTTCTGGCATAAACGCAGTCGGAACGTGTTTAAAACTAAAAATCAGCACAATGACAATGCCTAAGAAACATAACATTGCGAGGGTTTTATGTTTAATTACTTTAAATAAACTGCGTTCATAGCGATTGTTCAGCTTCTCAAAACTGCGATCAAACGATGCAAAAACACCCTTTTTCTGATGGTCTTGATCAATCGGTTTTAACATCGTTGCACATAACGCAGGGGTTAATGTCAGTGCAAGGAAAGCTGAGAATAAAATTGAAACCGACATGGTAATGGTGAACTGACGATAGATAATCCCCACTGAGCCTGACGCCAATGCCATCGGCAAGAATACAGCGGCTAACACTAAGGTGATGCCAATAATCGGATTGGTAATTTCCTTCATGGCTTTAGATGTGGCTTCAACTGGAGATAAGCCTTCTGTCGCCATAATGCGTTCAACATTCTCAATGACCACAATCGCATCATCGACAATAATCCCGATCGCAAGCACCATACCGAACATGGTCAGCACATTAATCGAAAAACCAGCAAGCAGCATGACTGAGAATGTGCCAAGCAATGCAATCGGTGCAACAATCGCCGGAATTAAGGTGTATCGAACATTGTGTAAAAAGATAAACATGACAATAAAAACTAATGCCATAGCTTCAAGCAATGTCATGATTACTTTTTCAATCGAGATTTTTACAAAAGGTGCAGTGTCGTAAGGTATAGAGAATTTCATACCATCAGGCAGTGCTGAACCTAACTGTTCAATTTTCGCTTTAACACCTTCTGCAGTCTTGACAGCGTTGGCACCAGGACTCATTTGTATCGCCACAGCTGTAGAGGCTTTGCCATTTTCTAAAATCGCAAAGTTATACATCTGTGCCCCGATTTCGACACGAGCGACATCCGACAGTCGAACATTGGCGCCATTTTGTTGAGCACGTAAACTAATTTTCTTGAATTGCTCTACAGTTTCTAATTGACCTTGAGCAGTTAAAGGAATAGTAATTTGTTGCCCCGTCAAAGCAGGAACATCACCAATACGACCTGGTGATATCGGCAAGTTTTGGTTTTGGATGGCTGTATTCACATCTTGAATACTCAATCCATAAGAAACCAAACGATCTGGATCGACCCAAATCCGCATGGCTTTTTCAGCACCAAAATTTTGGACTTTACCAACACCGTCAACCCGCTTTAATTCTTCAATCACATAGCGAGTCATATAGTCACTGACATCAATTTCACTATATTTGCCATTCGGTGAACTTAAGCCCACCATCATTAAAAAACCAGACGACGCAGCATCGACCATCAGCCCTTGTTGTCGCACTGTTTGAGGTAAGCGTGACTCAATGGCTTTAATTTTGTTTTGCACATCAATTTGTGCAAGTTCTACATCTGTACCTGGTTTAAATGTTGCGGTGATTGTTGCTGTTCCAGAACTATCTGAACTTGAACTGTAATAAAGTAAGTTTTTGACACCTGACATTTCCCGCTCAATCAAGGTCACAACACTATCATTCAATGTTTTTGGCGTAGCACCTGGATAGATTGCCGTAATACTAATCTGTGGTGGCGCAACACTTGGGAATCGTGCAATAGGTAACTTGGGGATGCTTAGTACACCCAACAGAATAATAAATAAAGCAATCACCCATGCAAAAATAGGACGCCTAATGAAAAATTGGGACATTATTGCTGTCCTCCATTTTCCTTAATATTTGTAGGTTGCCACTGCTTAATTTTTAATTTTTGCTCAGGCTGTATACGATCAGCCCCTTCAACAATGACTTTCTCACCTGCTTGTAACCCTTGTTTGATCACATAGTTATTTTGATAACGTTGACCAAGCTGAACAGGCTTGCTTTGCGCTAAACCTTTTTGATTAACAATCGTAACATTGGCTTTACCACTAATATCATGTTGAATCGCTTGTTCTGGAACTAGGAGCGCATTTTCAACTTGAGCTCGGCTCATATTGACTCGAACATACATGCCTGGCAAAAGTTTTTGATTTTCATTATTGGCTAAAATACGGATTGTGACATCACCCGTATCAGGATCAACTTTAGTATCCGAAAATAGGATTTCACCTGTAACGTTATAAGGTTTACCCTGACTATTTAGGATTTCAACCGTATGTTTGGTATTTGACACGTCACCTTGCTGTAAAGCTTCCTGTAGTTTTTCATAATCACTAATTGATTGCTTTACATCAACATAGACTTTATTAATCTGTTGTATTACGGCCATTGCATTAGTATCACCTTGACCAACTAATGCACCCTCAGTCACTAAGATTTCACCAATCGTTCCCGAGATAGGGGCTGTAACAGTCGCATATTTAAGATTAAGTTGTTGTCTGCTTAACATGGCTTGCATTTGCGCCACATCGGCTTTTGCTTTTTGATAATCTGCTTCGGTATTGTTGTATTCCTGCTGACTAACCGCATTTACTTTTACTAATTCAGTGTAGCGTTTTAACAGCACCTGCAAACGTGTCACCTCAGCTTGTGCACGGTTTAAAGTGGCTTGATTGCTTTTTACATCTGCCTGAAATATTTCAGAATTCAATTTAAAAAGCGGTTGACCTGCTTGCACATAAGAGCCTTGCTTAAAAAGTACTTTATCAACAATTCCACCTACTTGCGGGCGAATTTCAGCAATACGGTAAGCGACAACACGGCCTGGAAGATTTTCAATTAAATTCATGGAATGCGGTAATACCGTGATGGTACTGACAACCGCTGGTGGCATTTCTGTTGGGGACTGTTCAGCATCTTTGGCTTGTGTACAGCCGATTAAAAGTACAGTTGTAATAAGTATTGAACCTATTAAATGATAATGTGTTGACATGCTTTTTCAGAGGGGGGGTTTTAGATACTACTATTTTGAAATAGCAGTGTTTATGAATTGCTGATGTTGTGTGGAGATTGTGTGGAGATTGTGTGGAGAGATTAAAAGATTTATTTTTTAATGACACGCTTAAACAGCGTGGCTTGTAAATTAGTATAAATAATTTTGTTGTTCTACAATTTTGATCGTATCTTAGTTTTTTCTCATAGTTCATGAACTTTAAAATTCTAAACCAAGACTAATATTTATATAAGCAATTGAAAATACAATACATAGTTTCTTTATACACTTATGAAGTGAACTTTAGGTGAACATAAGTTAAATAGAAATTTTTAATTAGTTCAGCACAAACGTACAATCTTTAAGGCCTATAACTCGATACCGTTCTCTCTTTGATGTTTATTGCTATCTAATTGAGTGAACTCTGTGGAAATATTTCTTTATACATTAAGCGTTATGTATAGCCCAGGCCCTGTAAATTTTATGGGGCTAAATTCTGGCCTTACAGGTCAATTAAAAAAGACTATAGGATTTTACCTAGGCATTGGTTTCGCCATGTTGATCTTATTCGTATTGTTTGGCTATATAGGTGAAGCTGTTATTCCACATGGATTGATTCATTATATTGCTTTAGCGGGTGCAATTTATACATTCTACTTGGCTATAAAAATGATTAGGGCGAATGTAGAAACAACTCAACAGCAAGAAAGCCATCTAACATTCTTAAATGGCTTATTTATTCAGTTATTAAATCCAAAAGCCATTCTCGTCATTCTACCTGTTACGACAATTATGTACCCTGCAGCCAAAATCACAGGAATCATGATCTTGATAGTTTCTTTACTGATTTCACTTGGTGCTGTTGGCGCACCATTCACCTATGCTCTGGTTGGAAAAGTATTAGGCAACAAAATTGCTAATCCTATCTGGTTTAATCGGCTAAATAAGCTGATGGGTATACTCTTGATTTTATCAGGGCTTTTTATGTTCAAAGATTTTCTTAATGGAATAAATCTGCTGTAGGACAAATTAGCCGTTCAAATCGAACGGCTATCTTTTAATATTTATCATTTTCCATTGAGTGGGAGTTAAACCAAATGTTTTTATAAAATGTCTGGTCATATGACTCTGATCAAAAAAGCCTGCATTTAAAGCAGCATTAACAATAGACTCCCCTTGAGCAAGGTAGAACTTAACTGTTTCTAAGCGACGCATGATCATATAACGGTGTGGGCTAGTTCCAAATAATAATCGGAAATCACGAGAAAGGCTCCAGCGGTCACGATCAGCATGTTTCTCTAAATCTGACAAACTTAAGTTTTCATGTGGATACGCCAAAATACACTCACGCGCTCTCTCTGCTGCCTTGTAGTCAAATTTTTTGTTTTGGTTAGATGAAGTATCTGAAATTTCACACAGTGTAGTTGCCAAATCAAATAGAGCATCTTCCTCTTCTAGGGTATCCATATAATTATTTATATTATTTAGAAAGCTATCCATTGCCCTAAACAGGCGAATATCATTACTTAAGCCATGTCTGATAAAAGGCAAAGGTTTACCCTTTAAAATGGTTTGGATCATCGCTGGTTCGATGTAAATCATTCTATAGCGATAGCCATCTAATGTTCCTGATTCACCATCATGCTTTTCATCCGGGTGTAGAACCATAGTCATGCCTGGCAAGCTATGTTGCAATGTACCTTTGTAATGAAAGTTTTGAACTCCGGAAAGAGTCCTGCCAATAGCATAAGTATCATGTCGGTGAGGTTTATAAGCATAATTGGAAAGAAATGCTTCAATTCTTTCTAATTTATGATTTTGAGTGGGGGATCTCACAATCCAATTATTTCCACTGGAGAAATCAGGCATAATTGATGGCCAATTTTTCGTAGATTCTATTGTAGATTATTTTTCACTTTTCCTAAAATTAACATAATACACGTTATACGAAGTTGAAATGAAAAATGGAGCTTAAAGCTCCCTTTTTTACTAGTTTTTTTTAAATTGCTAAGCGTAAATTCAGTGCTTTTACGACTTTAATAACAGTATCAAAGCTTGGATTTACATCGCCAGAAAGTGCTTTATAAAGACTTTCTCGACCTAAACCAGTGTCTCTTGATAATTGAGCCATTCCTTTAGCTTTAGCAATATTACCTAAAGCTTTTGCAATGAATGCCGCATCACCATTAGATTCATCGATACAGGCTTGTAGGTAAGCTTGCATATCTTCTTCTGTTTTAAGATGTTCAGCACTGTCCCATTTGCGAAGTTTGATAGCCATTTACAGCTCCTCCTCTAAATCTTGTGCTAATTGTAGGGCAAGTTTTATATCTTTACTTTGCGTAGACTTGTCTCCGCCTGCTAAAAGAATAACGACCCTTTGCCCTTGCTTACAGTAATAGATCCTGTAGCCAGGTCCAAAGAAGAAACGTAATTCAGAAACACCTTCACCTACTGGTTCAGTATCTCCAAAGTTTCCATCTTCAACCCGATCAATTCGGACTTGTATACGTCTTTTTGCCTGCAGGTCTTTTAACTTAGTAAACCAGTCATCAAAGACTTCAGTGGTATATATTGAGTACATAAGAGTAATGTATCCTATAGGATACATTCATGCAAGAAATAAACTTGAATGTATGGGGCTACAACAGAATTTCGTATAACCACCATTATGTTAAATAGATAGCAGTTGGGAGATTATTTATTCTTTCAATAGACAAAAACTTGCGGAATTTTTCTTAATTTGTAATCCTTGCGGCCAAGGGTGTCTAGCGTAGCTAAGACAGGTATTCGTTATAGTCGGGCCGCTATAATACGGATGACGAGTGCCTGTATGTTTAACCTAAATATCTTTAACAAGATCTCTAGCGAAGTATTGACCATCAAAAATGATCTTGAGCTGAATTCTGAAAATCAACTGATAACTAAGTATAAGACTTCTACTTCTGAAGATTATAAACAGGCTATTGTTTTGATTTTTAAAGAACGTGGCTATACACGTTTGGAAATAGGTCAATTACTTGGGGAGCCAAAAGCTTCATAAAATACCGATTAAACAAAGCTTGGATATAACATCCAGGCTTTATAAAAAAGTACCTAGCTGTTACCCTTGTCCTGATTTTTTTACTCTAAAACGTTCTTTCATCTTATGACACTTACGCCACCTTAAGTTTATTTATCGTCTTAAATCTGTAAATAACTCATCACTGTCTAGTGATGTGGTGTAGTCGTTTGTGTGTTGTATATATCACATCACTAGCCTATCTGAAAAATTAAAAAACAGGCTATGTTTATGTTATCTAATGTCCGAGAACAGTGGTTCTCTAACATCCGTGGGGATGTACTTGCCGGATTAGTCGTCGGTCTTGCACTCATCCCTGAAGCCATCGCATTTTCAATTATTGCAGGTGTAGATCCTAAAGTTGGTCTATACGCATCCTTCTGTATTGCCGTCGTGATTTCTTTCGTAGGTGGTCGTCCTGCCATGATTTCAGCAGCCACTGGTGCAATGGCGCTGCTTATGGTCACATTGGTCAAAGAGCATGGGCTTGAATATCTGCTGGCAGCAACAATTTTGACAGGCGTGATTCAAATATTGGCAGGCTATTTAAAGCTCGCCAAGTTAATGCGGTTTGTATCTAAATCTGTGGTTATTGGATTCGTAAATGCGTTAGCGATCTTAATTTTCATGGCTCAATTGCCTGAACTGATTAATGTGACCTGGCATGTATATGCTTTTGTTGCTTTAGGTTTAGCAATTATTTATCTATTCCCTCTGGTTCCCAAATTAGGAAAATTACTCCCTTCTCCACTAGTCTGCATCATTGCAATCACATTATTGGCAATCGCTTTAGGAATTGATGTACGGACCGTGGGCGATATGGGGTCTTTACCTGACACACTTCCAATGTTCTTGATTCCAGATATTCCTTTGAATATTGAAACATTGATGATTATTTTGCCTTATTCAGTCGCACTGGCGGCTGTAGGTTTACTTGAATCGATGATGACAGCAACTATCGTGGATGAAATGACTGATACGCCAAGTGATAAATATCAGGAATGTAAGGGACAAGGGATTGCGAATATTGCTTCTGGCTTTATGGGTGGCATGGCCGGTTGTGCAATGATTGGTCAATCTATGATTAACGTAAAATCAGGTGGCCTTACACGCTTATCAACATTCTCTGCGGGCATTTTTCTTCTTATTCTGGTTGTATTTATCAGCGACTGGCTCAAAGTGATTCCAATGGCTGCATTGGTAGCGGTAATGATAATGGTCTCTATCAGTACCTTTGAATGGAGTTCTGTCACTCAGTTAAAAGATAATCCTAAGAGTAGTAATATCGTCATGATTGCGACGGTGATTGTAGTTGTTGCTACGCATAACCTGGCTTTGGGTGTGTTAACAGGCGTATTACTTTCAGCCTTGTTCCTGGCGAATAAACTTGAAAATGATATCCAGGTGACAGCATCTTTTGAAGGAATGGCCCGTTTATATGAGTTGAGAGGTCAGATCTTCTTTAGTTCTTCTGAAAAATTCATGCAAGGTTTTGACTTTAAAGAGGATGTAAAGGAGGTGATTATTGATTTGACCCATTCTCACATTTGGGATGTAACATCAGTCGCCATGCTTGATTCTGTTGTAAATAAATTTCAAAAGAATGGTGCGAATGTCACAGTACGTGGTCTAAATGAAGCCAGTTCGATCATGATTGATAAGTATGGGACACATGCCAGAATTTAAGTTTTAAAAATTCTATATTTATATAGAATTTCTAAAATTAACATAATACACCTTATACGAATCTAAAAATGGGAGCCTTTAGCTCCCATTTTTACTATATTTTTAAAGTTTTAAGCGTGTTGTACTGTGAGTTTTAAGCCTAAAGCATTTACTACACGATTAATCGTATCAAAACGTGGTGCTGAATCCTGACGTAGGGCTTTGTAGAGTGCTTCACGCCCAATCCCTGCTTCTTTAGCGATTTGAGTCATGCCACGAGCTTTAGCAATAACACCAAGTGCATGGGCTAATTCAGCTGGATCATTTTCTTCAAGAACCATATTGAGATACATCACAATGTCTTCTTCAGTTTTGAGCGACTCAGCCATATCAAAACTTGGTAAATCAGCGACTTTAACCATTTTAATCCTCCAATGTTTTCGATAGTTTGACTGCCCGATCGATGTCTTGTTGTTGAGTTGATTTATCTCCACCACCAAGCATTACAATCACAACGTCACCATGTTGGATGTAATACATCCTCCATCCAGAACCGAAGAATTCTCTCATTTCCCAAACGCCATCTTGGAGAGGTTTAATGTCTCCCCAGTTTCCACGTTGAACCTTATCTAATCGACGATTCAGGCGGATACGGGTCATATTGTCTTTAATGCCATCCAACCATTCATCAAATTCTGGAAGACGTTTAATTTCAATCATGAGGATTCCTTATCTTCTCACTATATTGTATTCGATCGAATACAATATGCAAGTAATTTATACGAACATCCATTAATTTCGTATAACACCATTATGTTAAATACATAATTTTTTTGGTTAAAATTTAAACTTTTTTACTGTTTTTCAGGCAAGATGCATATTTTTTTGAAGCCATACTTTCCTTGTCAGATGTTCAAACATTTTAAGGAGAAAGCAATGACACAAACAGCGAATGATCAACGTGCTACAGTAAAAAATCCTAATAATATTCAACATGCGCAGAATCAGGACAACCGTAGCCGACAATTGAATCCTAATCATAAACCTACGAAATCTAAATAAGGATGAAAACTATGAGCACAGCAGGTTGGCCTAGTACTACTGGAAATCCATCAGGTGGTGGCCGAGACAATAATCCACCTCGTAAATAAAAATTTATTTATCTTGTAATATCAATTCAGAAGGCCAAAGATATTGGCCTTCTGAAGGATATTTCTTCAGGAAGGCTTCCCATATCACGATAAAATCTTCTGATGTAGCTAACGTAGAAACGCTGGCTGTTTTTTGAAAATGTTTATAATAAAAGTCTTGCCAAAAATATATTAACCATAGGCCAGCTATGGCATTAATACTTTCAAACCACTTATCTTCTGGAAGTTCATTTTTCAGGAATAAATAATTCTCTTCTGAGACTTGTTCATAAATTTCATCATTTTTAAACTCACCATAAGGTAGACCTAGGAACTCATAGACTTCATTCAAGTAGCATAGTCTTCTGTTTTCTCTAACTTTTTTAATTAGTTGTATAAATTCTTTAATTTGTTCATCTTCGAGAGAAGGATCTAACCATTGCTCAAAACCATTAGTTGGAGGAATAGTCTTCAGAATCTCGACTTTATGTCCTTTTGTTGCTTCAAACTTTGCATTTATCTTTAAGATAAATAAAAGAAAATCTGTAAAAGTTTTTGATGGGAAGTATGGTCGTTTATTTTTAAACTTAAACTTTAATGCTTGGTTTAGTGAGATTGATTGGAATCCCCACTTCTTAGAAATTAAATGATCTAAGTGAATTAAAATTAGCAGTATATTGACGCCAGAATTTCTAAGCATCTCATGACTAATAATATTCTTTAAATCACCGTTAAAGCTAAAGTTATTTACCAGAAAATCATGTAGTTTGCAGACATCTTCATATAAAAAATTATTTTTTTCTAATTCTGAAAATAGCTTTATATGCTCATTCCAATAAAAAAAATCGTTATTCTTAATTGGATATAGTTCTAAGATTTTTAAGCAGTATGCAAAATTATAGTTTTCTTCATCTACAGCTAAAGAAGTTGCTGAATTAAGTACGAAAAACCCCATTTCTGAAGCAAATTCGGATTTAATTTTAACTTTAGCTATTTCATCATTTTTAAATGGAACATTAGTATATTTTTTCTCAATTTTACCTAGTTTCTTAGCCAGGTTTTTATCCATATTTTTCAATATTAAACAGTAGAATTCTAAAGGATTCATGGATGCCCTAATTTTTTAAAAAATCTAAAATTAACATAATACACCTTATACGAAATGCGTTTGTAACTCCAAAATAGAAATGTCCGGTTTCTCCAAAGTAAAAATGTCCGCTTTTAGAATATGCGCTTTTGCGATTATCGAAGCGGACGGTTTGATATGTTGGTGTCTATGTCGGATAAAGAACTTAAACGATTGTCGGTCGTGCAGGAAATCTGCGATCAACGCATAACTCAATCCCAGGCTGCTCAGCTACTTCATATTTCAGAACGTCAGATCAGGCGTTTACTGCAAAAATACAAAGCTCAAGGCCCAGCTGCATTAGCCCATGCCGGTCGTGGTCAAACCAGCAATTCCAGGCTTCCTGAAGAACTCAGGCTCAAGTGCCTCAATATGGTTGCTGAGCAATTCCATGGTTTCGGACCCACTTTAGCGCATGAAAAGCTGACTACCATTCATGGATTCGATATTTCAGTGGAAACCCTGCGTTCCTGGATGATTGCAGCCGATTTATGGATTCCTCGCTCCAAACGCCTGAAACGCCCATATCAGCCTCGTTATAACCGGGACTGTTATGGTGAACTGATCCAAATTGATGGCTCACATCATGACTGGTTTGAAGGAAGAGCCCCTAAATGCTGTCTATTGGTGTTTATCGATGACGCCACAGGAAAATTGCAGCACTTACGCTTCTGTGAGTCAGAATCAGCCTTTGACTATATGATTTCAACACGTTTGTATGTTGAGCAGCATGGTAAGCCTTTAGCCTTCTACAGCGATAAACATTCAGTCTTCAGGGTGAATCAAAGCAGCAAGAAAGACACCAAGATTACGCAATTTGGGCGCGTACTCAGCACCCTGAATATCGATATTATCTTCGCTAATTCACCACAGGCCAAAGGCCGTGTAGAACGAGCCAATAGAACGCTTCAGGACCGTCTGATCAAAGAAATGCGCCTGGAAGGCATCTGTTCGATTGAACAAGCGAATGCCTGGCTACCCTGCTTCATTGAGCAATTCAATCAGAAGTTTGCCAAGATGGCCTTTAATCCCAAGGATCTACACCGGACTGTCACTGAAACAGCCGAAGAATTAGATGATATTTTTACCTGGCGTGAACCCCGCAGAGTCACGAATAGCCTGACGATTACTTATGATAAATGCGTATATCTCCTGGAAAACACGGAAGAAAACCAAAGATTGATTAGTAAGTATCTTGAGTTCCTGGAATACCCGGATGGTACAGTCGCGATTGAATATCAGGGAAGAAAAATCAATTACAGCATCTTCGATAAATTAAGTCAGCTTAACCAGCGAGAGATTGTTGAGAATAAACGTTTAGGTGCAGTTCTCAATCATATTCAACAACAGCATGAAGAATTGGAACAGCAAAACAAACGTAATCGTTCTCAATCTATGCCAAGCAGACGTGCACAGAAGACAGTAATCAAAGAACGAAATCTGAATCCTGTGCTTGACTTGGAAATGTCTGTATAGGACATTTCTATTTGGTTTTAAGGTAGGACATTACTACTTAGGAATAACAGCGTTATAATTCTCTATAGAAATCAATGCTGTAGTTTCTAGTTGATAGCCCATCTTCCCCAAGGTGGGCTTTTTTTATGATTTTTCACGTTCCACGCTTATTATTTAATCAAAAGACCTCTTGCGAAAGTATAGTTTATCTAATTTTTGAATTGGCTAAAACCTCATAAAATATAGCTTTTGGCTGCTTAAAATTTGACTAACGCAAGAATTCTAAAGTTTCTCAACTTTGATTAGCTCAAATAAATACCATTTCTCTTTTTCTAGGTCTCTTTAAATCACGAATTATGTAACTATAGAGTATAGCCTAACGGAACAAAATAAAGTCTTAAAAAGCAACTCAAAAACCGTATTTATAGACTTAATATTTAATTTCGGTACAATATGTATTTAATTATCTAAACTCTAACGGTACAGAATGCCTAATCAGGTCGGATATATTCGAGTCAGTTCAACTGAACAAAATACTGAACGTCAATTAGATGGAATCAGCCTGGATAAGACCTTTACTGAAAAGGCAAGCGGTGGTAGCCGTGAACGTCCTCAGTTAAATGCAATGCTCGACTATCTGCGTGAAGGTGATACGGTGCATGTTCATAGTATTGATCGTCTGGCACGTAATACAAATGATCTGAACGAAATTGTGAATAGTCTGAATGATCGTGGTATAACCATTATTTTTCATAAAGAGAATTTGACCTTCAGTCATGATGTAGCACAATCGGCAATAAATAAACTCATGTTTCAGATGCTTGCTGCATTTGCAGAGTTTGAACGCTCCATGATCCGTGAGCGTCAAAAGGAAGGAATTGCAAAAGCCAAAGCGAAGGGCTTATATAAGGGAAGAAAGCGGAAGGTTGACTATGTTGAAATACGAAAAGCAATGGCTGAAGAAAATTCAACATTTAGAGGTGTTGCAGAAAAGTTTAAAGTAGGGATAGCAACAGTACAAAGAGCTTTAAAAGAAGAAACTAATAATCAATAAGGTTGATTAATGAAGACGCTTAGATATTCAAATTTAGAAAAGATCATGACCATTTATACTGAAATTTCTACTTATATTACATTTCATAATGCGACTGGTTTAACAGATATAAATAAATCAATGGAAGATTTTTGAACCGTACCGGGTTTGTCGGAGACCAAGCTTTCTGAGAGAATGTCCCGATGAAAAAAGTAAAATATACCCCTGAAATCAGAGAAAGAGCGGTTCAATTATTGATTGAATCCGAGAAAGATTATCCATCGAATTGGGCTGCGATCACCGCTATTGCTCCCTGAGCAGTATACTGCGCAAGGGTTGTACTCCTGAAACACTACGTGTTTGGTATCAAAAATATTTAGATAAACAAAATCCAGTTAAAGTACAGCAGCTTTCAGACCAAGAACGTATCAAACAACTCGAACGCGAAAATAAAGAACTGCAACGCGCCAATGAAATTCTACGTAAAGCAGCCGCTTTTTTCGCCCAGGCGGAGCTCGACCGCCCACACAAATAATGGTGGATTTTATCCATAATAATAAAGAGCTGTACGGAGTCGAGGCGATTTGTAGAATTTTACCGATCGCACCTTCAACCTATTACCGGACTCTAGATCTCTGTGAAAATCCAGAACATCGAGCAAAGCGAGATTTACATGACTTGCATCATGCTGAGGAGATTAAACGAATTTGGAAGGAAAGTTCAGGTCGGTATGGTGTACGTAAAGTCTGGCAAAAACTGAAACGTGAAGGCTATATTATTGCGCGCTGTACTGTTGCTCGATTAATGCAAAAGCTAGGTATAAAAGGTGTTTGGCGTGGTAAGAACAAACAAACCACCCGTAGCCGAGATGATCAAAAACGAGCGGATGACTTGGTAAAACGTAATTTTACTGCTGATCATCCTGACCAACTGTGGGTGAGTGACTTTACGTATATTCAAACAAATTCAGGCTGGGTTTATACTGCATTTATTATTGATGTGTTCTCACGAGCAATTGTTGGATGGAAAGTATCGACACGGATGAATACAGATATGGTGCTCGATGCATTGGAGCAAGCATTTAGGGCGGCAGAGGGGGCTGGAACGCTGAGTGCGCCCATGCCGCATTGCAAAGCAAAAGATAATCGGATAAAATGTAGCAATTCATATTCGTAAGCGTGGAGTAATCAGATGGGAAATTCCAAGTCAGCAGACAAGTAAGCCGCAACAACCAGTATTGTTGTTGCGGCGCTCTGTAAGGCTAGTCTCATCTGATTGCTGACGAGCAGACGTCGCCCGGTATTCCTTAATCGAGGGTTGATTCGTCATGACCACCACACGCCCCGCGTGGGCCTATACGCTGCCGGCAGCACTGCTGCTGATGGCTCCTTTCGACATCCTCGCTTCACTGGCGATGGATATTTATCTCCCTGTCGTTCCAGCGATGCCCGGCATCCTGAACACGACGCCCGCTATGATCCAACTCACGTTGAGCCTCTATATGGTGATGCTCGGCGTGGGCCAGGTGATTTTTGGTCCGCTCTCAGACAGAATCGGGCGACGGCCAATTCTACTTGCGGGCGCAACGGCTTTCGTCATTGCGTCTCTGGGAGCAGCTTGGTCTTCAACTGCACCGGCCTTTGTCGCTTTCCGTCTACTTCAAGCAGTGGGCGCGTCGGCCATGCTGGTGGCGACGTTCGCGACGGTTCGCGACGTTTATGCCAACCGTCCTGAGGGTGTCGTCATCTACGGCCTTTTCAGTTCGATGCTGGCGTTCGTGCCTGCGCTCGGCCCTATCGCCGGAGTATTGATCGGCGAGTTCTTGGGATGGCAGGCGATATTCATTACTTTGGCTATACTGGCGATGCTCGCACTCCTAAATGCGGGTTTCAGGTGGCACGAAACCCGCCCTCTGGATCAAGTCAAGACGCGCCGATCTGTCTTGCCGATCTTCGCGAGTCCGGCTTTTTGGGTTTACACTGTCGGCTTTAGCGCCGGTATGGGCACCTACTTCGTCTTCTTCTCGACGGCTCCCCGTGTGCTCATAGGCCAAGCGGAATATTCCGAGATCGGATTCAGCTTTGCCTTCGCCACTGTCGCGCTTGTAATGATCGTGACAACCCGTTTCGCGAAGTCCTTTGTCGCCAGATGGGGCATCGCAGGATGCGTGGCGCGTGGGATGGCGTTGCTTGTTTGCGGAGCGGTCCTGTTGGGGATCGGCGAACTTTACGGCTCGCCGTCATTCCTCACCTTCATCCTACCGATGTGGGTTGTCGCGGTCGGTATTGTCTTCACGGTGTCCGTTACCGCGAACGGCGCTTTGGCAGAGTTCGACGACATCGCGGGATCAGCGGTCGCGTTCTACTTCTGCGTTCAAAGCCTGATAGTCAGCATTGTCGGGACATTGGCGGTGGCACTTTTAAACGGTGACACAGCGTGGCCCGTGATCTGTTACGCCACGGCGATGGCGGTACTGGTTTCGTTGGGGCTGGTGCTCCTTCGGCTCCGTGGGGCTGCCACCGAGAAGTCGCCAGTCGTCTAACCGACGACTGGTAGCAGGCCCGCTCCGATGCGGCGCACTAACCATCGAAACCTCGTGAATGTCGGTATCCTGTCTGGCAGGATACCGCTCATTTCCCTTGTTCAGTTCATCGCCGTCGCCGAGCATCTGAATTTTCGGCATGCGGCCAAGGCACTTGGTATCAGCCAGTCGAGCGTCAGCGCGCGTGTGAAAGCGCTGGAGGATAACCTTGGTGTCCTGCTATTTGAGCGCCATGCGCGGGGCGTTCGGCTAACAGACGCAGGCAGGCACTTCATGGAGCGTGTCACGGCGGGTGTCGATCAACTCGATCACGCAGTGAAGACCGCAGGCATGACAGCTCAAGGAGAATACGGCCGGCTTCGCATCGGCATCCATGCCTTAATCCCACGCAGCTTTCTCACGGAGCTGATCCGTCATTATCGGGAAGAACATACGGGCATTGAGGTTGAGATCACCGAAGGCACAGCCCGCGATGCGGTGATGCAGCTTCGTGCTGACCAGCTCGACGTGGTGTTCGTCGCGGGCAAGCCCGAGATGCCCGACTGCCATACCCGACCGATCTGGACCGAACCGCTGGTGGCCGTGCTATCGGATGGGCATCGCCTCGCCGGGCAGTCCGCAATCACTTGGTCCGATCTGGTCGGCGAGACTTTCATTGTTCGCTATGGTGGCACCGGCCCGCAGGTCCATGACCATATCGTGCTGCGCCTTGCCGGGCGTTGGCCCGCACCGTCGATCCGGCGCTTTGATGTGGGGCGCGACACGCTGCTATCTATGGTCGGACAAGGCTTCGGCATCACTATCGTCGGCGAGGCAACGTCATTGTTGCCGACGACCGGCATCGTCTTCCTGCCCTTCCTCGATGAACCGGAGCCGGTTGCCTTTACAGCCGTCTGGTCGCCGTTCAATCGCAACTCCGCACTGAAAAATCTACTCAACCTCGCAGGCAAAATGAAGCGTGACGGCGATTCGCCCAATCGTTTCCTGGATGGCACTCGACCGGCACGATAACGGCACAGGCGATCCATCCTATTTGCCGCCGATAGTATCCGGCAGCCCTCCGGCATCCTCTTTCCTGTTGCCCGTCCCGATTTTGCCTACTCTCTGATCGGCTCCGTCTCTTTTGCCGACTGGAGCCTGCATTGCGCGGAGGCCGAATCCTTTGGGGTCAGATCGCCGTAGTCATCACCATCGTTCTGGTGATGACACTGAGAAATTTGACGATAATCAAAATACTGACCTGCAAAGAAGCGCTGCATACGTCGATAAAATGATTGTGGTAAACACTTGATGGGCAAGGCTTTAGATGCAGAAGAAAGATTACATGTTTGCTTTAAAATAATCACAAGCATGATGAGCGCAAAGCACTTTAAATGTGACTTGTTCCATTTTAGAGATTTGTTTAAGATAAGATATAACTCATTGAGATGTGTCATAGTATTCGTCGTTAGAAAACAATTATTGTGACATTATTTCAATGAGTTATCTATTTTTGTCGTGTACAGAGATTATTATAGAAGCCCCCATGAATAAATCGCTCATCATTTTCGGCATCGTCAACATAACCTCGGACAGTTTCTCCGATGGAGGCCGGTATCTGGCGCCAGACGCAGCCATTGCGCAGGCGCGTAAGCTGATGGCCGAGGGGGCAGATGTGATCGACCTCGGTCCGGCATCCAGCAATCCCGACGCCGCGCCTGTTTCGTCCGACACAGAAATCGCGCGTATCGCGCCGGTGCTGGACGCGCTCAAGGCAGATGGCATTCCCGTCTCGCTCGACAGTTATCAACCCGCGACGCAAGCCTATGCCTTGTCGCGTGGTGTGGCCTATCTCAATGATATTCGCGGTTTTCCAGACGCTGCGTTCTATCCGCAATTGGCGAAATCATCTGCCAAACTCGTCGTTATGCATTCGGTGCAAGACGGGCAGGCAGATCGGCGCGAGGCACCCGCTGGCGACATCATGGATCACATTGCGGCGTTCTTTGACGCGCGCATCGCGGCGCTGACGGGTGCCGGTATCAAACGCAACCGCCTTGTCCTTGATCCCGGCATGGGGTTTTTTCTGGGGGCTGCTCCCGAAACCTCGCTCTCGGTGCTGGCGCGGTTCGATGAATTGCGGCTGCGCTTCGATTTGCCGGTGCTTCTGTCTGTTTCGCGCAAATCCTTTCTGCGCGCGCTCACAGGCCGTGGTCCGGGGGATGTCGGGGCCGCGACACTCGCTGCAGAGCTTGCCGCCGCCGCAGGTGGAGCTGACTTCATCCGCACACACGAGCCGCGCCCCTTGCGCGACGGGCTGGCGGTATTGGCGGCGCTGAAAGAAACCGCAAGAATTCGTTAACTGCACATTCGGGATATTTCTCTATATTCGCGGTTCAGCAGGCATGTCCCCTTTGAGGGCGACCCGACGACAGGATAATCGACCTTATGGTGCGCAAATATTTCGGCACAGACGGTATTCGTGGCAAAGCCAACGAAGGCGCGATGACGGCGGAAACCGCCTTGCGCGTCGGCATGGCGGCTGGCCGTGTCTTTCGTCGCGGTGACCACCGCCATCGTGTCGTGATCGGCAAGGATACGCGCCTGTCGGGCTATATGCTTGAACCCGCGCTCACAGCCGGTTTCACCTCGATGGGCATGGACGTATTCCTTTTTGGCCCGCTGCCGACAACGTAATAGGAAGAATAAACGCCCTTTTCACCCAAGTCCAAATTAATTTGCCGATTCCATAATCAGGGTGTATTACAATTCCATAGAGTTTTTCAATCCAGGTGGTTTAGCTGATAACTTAACGATTGATCAGCTTCTTCGTGAAGATTACTCGCCATGGGCGCGCAATAAAAGGATATCTGCCACGTTCAAAGAAGCGCATTTTATTGAAAAATATGGGTCAGGCATCAAACGAATCCAAGAAGGCTTCGCATCCTATGGTCTGCGTCCCCCTGTCTTTGAAAATTTCCAGCACGGTTTTCGAGTTATTGTCTCATCAAAGCTACTTTTCGAATCTAATGAGGGAGTAAGTGAGGGAGTAAATCTACTATTTAATCAGATAAGAACTAATCCAGGAAAGCGTGCACCATTTTTAGTAAACGAGCTATTAGTTCCTGTCAAGATAGTAGAGCGGTGGCTCAAAATCTTAAGAGATGATCATAAAATCGAGTTTCGAGGAGCTCCTAAAAGTGGAGGATACTGGCTAAAATAGAAATCAATGATACTCTTAAGTGGCACCAATCGAACTCCTATTTTAGCATTTAAAAAAGTATCCTCACATCATTTTATTGAACAATACCTAAGGCTGCTCTGGCGGCATTGATATGATTATCGTCGTTGCACTCTACCGCAAAAGCGCCATATGCTAATGGAGCTGCAGCAGCCCTCTCTATAGATTGTTCGTAGAGCCTATCCCATATCGTTCCGCCTTGTTTAGCATACTCCGTTATCAAACTCTTCAGGCTATCCTCTCCAAAAACCGATACGTGACCAGAAAAGTCCAGTGCAGGATCACCCATATGCGCAGTAGACCAATCTATGATACCAGAGGTCTTACCTTCCTTCGAGGTTAAGACATGCCCTGCATAGAGATCGCCATGGATGAAACAAGTGAATTCAGGCCACAAAGGGTCATTGTCCAACCATCTACGGTATCTGTTTTCCAACGGCTCGCTGATACCTATCTCAGATTTCACCAAGTGGATACGGTCAGCTATTTCGGTCCTCAATTCACTTGGAGTCATTATTTTCAAGTTGCTCTTTCTCACATCGTCAGCTGTAATACGATGTAATTCGGCCAATGATTTTGCCAGAGACTCCACATAAGCTATGCTATCGCGATCTATGTTCCAAGAAACCTCATGTGTTATCGCATCGAATGTCAGAGCAGGCGCATCCTCCAGTAAAGGGTAGGCTATTAGGCGCTCCGATACAATTTTCCAATCAGGGACATTGATCGACAGGTTTCTTTTGGCTAAATCCAATATTCTACTTTCATTTTCGATTTGTTCAAGCATATCGCTTCTTCGAGGTATACGGAGTACCCAGTTCTCACCGTTTACTTCCTTTACAAAGGCAACTCTAAAGTCGATGCCCATCTCATTGACGCTCATCTCTTCCGAAATTCTCAGCCCATGCTCTAGGGCTAATGTTTGCATATCTTCGATTGTCATTTCTATACTGTTTTCTTTTATTAAATTGGTACCAGTTCCCCCGACAGGACATTCTGAATGTCATATACAGGTGTAACACTTTACCCATATTCTTTTCGTATGGATAACACTTCCCATCAGGGAACAAAAATCTGATACATGAATTAATTGTGAGACAGTAGACCTACTGTCGCATTGAAGCCATCTCGGCGACTATTTGATTAGGAAAACCAAGGCTTTGCCATCATAGCCTTATCATAGAAGTATAACATAGTTGTAAAGATAGAAAATTATTTTTTATTCATCCATGATGTTATTATTTTATAATAACATCATCTAAACATGTCCTGTCGCTCTTTTGTGCTGTGATATTTCATACCTATTAACTGCTTTCGTTTGAATTATACGACGTTCTACTCACAATAGGGCAAGGGTTACTCATTCCGTAGGATGCGGTTCACGTATAGGAAGAATAAACGCCCTTTTCACCCAAGTCCAACAGCTTTGGACCGCAGTTGACTCTTTCGACACCCCTGCGATGCAACCCAATCCGGCTGACGGGGAGCCAGCAACGCTGAAAATTTACCCTCCTCTTTCCCACTAGCGGCTCCTTTTCCGACAACCAGCACGGCGGATCCCTGCCGCGGCGCTGTGAACGCAGCATTTTGATTGGTATCGTTGGCCTTCAGGCTCGTCAGTCAAACAGACCCAGGAGCAGCTCAGCCGGTGGCGCCCGGCTTTCGGGTAACGCCCTGGTCCCGCTGGTTTCGGCTTTGTGCTTCAGGTGATCAAGGATCTGCTTGATCACTATAGGGTCTTCAATGCAGGCGATGACTTTCATGGCGCCGCCGCAGCCGCTGCAGGTCTCGATGTCGATATTGAAAACACGCTTGAGCCGTTGCGCCCATGTCATCGACGCTCGCCGTTGTGCTGGTGTTGCCGGTTCATCAGCCACCCTGACCTTGTTGCCCCTGCCCCGTTTTGCCGGCGTGACCAACGCCCGGTGCCGACTGTTGGGTGCGAACACCCCGTGGAAGCGGGTTAGGTTGACTCTGGGCTTCGGTACCAGGGCGGCCAGCCTTGCAATGAAATCCAATGGTTCGAAAATGACGTGCGTGGTGCCGTCCCGGTACGGCGTCTTGAGCTGGTAGCGCACGTTGCCGCCTCGTGTTAACGACAGCCGCTTCTCGGATACCGCCGGGCGGCTGATGTACCGGCACAGCCGTTCGAGCTTCTTGCGTTCATCGGCCCTGGCCGCCACGCCGGCGTGCAGGCTGGACCCGGCTACCTTGCCAATCCCGTCACCGAACGGATCACCACTGGTCGGCAGAGTTTGCAAAGTGAACACCTTTCGCCCCGCCTGTGAACCGACAGCGATACGGTAAGTGATCGAGTGCCCCAGCAGGGGTGTCATCGGGTCGTCATCCACCGCATCCGAGGCCAGATAGCTGTTTTCGACATCCCGTTCCAGCAGGCCTTGCCGTTCCAGATAGCGACCCACCCGGTGGGCGATGGTGTGCGTCAGCTGGGTGAGCTCTGGGCTGGTCGGCGCCTTGACCCAGCGGAAACGCGCTGAGCCGTGGGATTGCTCGACATACACACCGTCGAGAAACAGCATGTGGAAGTGAACATTCAGATTGAGCGCCGATCCAAAACGCTGGATCAGGGTGACCGCGCCCGTCTTGGCCACTTGGTGGGTATGGCCCGCTTTCTTGACCAGGTGCGTGGCAATGACGCGGTAAACGATGCCCAGCACCCACCCCATGATCTCGGGCCGGCTGGCAAACAGGAAACGCAGCTGAAACGGGAAGCTCAACACCCACTGACGCATGGGTTGTTCAGGCAGTACTTCATCAACCAGCAAGGCGGCACTTTCGGCCATCCGCCGCGCCCCACAGCTCGGGCAGAAACCGCGACGCTTACAGCTGAAAGCGACCAGGTGCTCGGCGTGGCAAGACTCGCA
>NZ_VPCQ01000018.1:0-25221 GCF_013418125.1 Acinetobacter sp. YH12205
CCTTGTATAGCTAGCTTCTGCATCAATCGAGCAACTGTACAACGTGCGATAACATAACCTTCACGTTTCAATTGTTGCCAGACCTTACGCACACCATATCGACCTGAACTTTCTTTCCAAATTCGTTTAATTTGTTCAGCATGATGCTCATCATGTAGATCTCGTTTCGCTCGATGTTCTGGATTGTCAGCGAGATCTAAAGTTCGGTAATAGGTTGAAGCTGCGATCGGTAAAATCCTACAAATCGCATCAACACCATATCGATCTTTATTGTTATGGATGAAATCCACCATTATTTGTGTGGGCGGTCGAGCTCCGCCTGGGCGAAAAAAGCGGCTGCTTTACGTAGAATCTCATTGGCGCGTTGCAGTTCTTTATTTTCGCGTTCGAGTTGTTTGATACGTTCTTGGTCTGAAAGCAGCTGTACTTTAACTGGATTTTGTTTATCTAAATATTTTTGATACCAAACACGTAGTGTTTCAGGAGTACAACCGATTTTAGGAGCAATTGCTGTGATCGCAGCCCAATTCGATGGATAATCTTTTTCGGATTCAATCAATAATTGAACCGCTCTATCTCTGATTTCAGGGGTGTATTTTACTTTTTTCATCGGGACATTCTCTCAAGAAAAGTGGTCTCCGACAAACCCGGTACGGTTCATTCACTAAATCCTCAACTTTTTTAAGATCAGCAATATGTCCGTTTGATAAATCTGAATTTACAATTTCACCCTCTTGATTCATCAGCAAGTGTAATTTGCAACCATAAAACCAGCCCATCGTACTTTTACCACGAGAAGCAATCTCATCTAAAGCATGATGACCTTTAGGGATTCTTTTATTTTTACAAACAGGTAAAGGTGTTGAATCAATCCATAAATATGAACTTTCATCTTTTTGGCTCAACGCATAAAGCAAAGCATGAATAGCAAGTTGGTGCTGATTGATGAGGGTAATCAGGTTTTTATAACAAGGCAAGTCTTTAAAGAGTTTGCTTTCAAACTGACAAAGCAAGTTAAAAAACATCTTAAAATTATGTACTTGAGATGTTTTATAGTAGATGGAGATAGCCACAATTTCTGATAAAGATAGCGTTGCTTGTCTGATACGTTGACGTTTGTTTTCTTGCTTGAGAAATTGCCAATAGATGGGTTCAAATTTTTTGAAAAAATCATCAACAATACAAAAAATTTCTGTAAAATCGTACATGGTAGTTAGAGCCTTTGGGTTGTGTCGTAACTTTCTAAATGGCTCTAACTACCTTTTTTTCAAGGGCTTTTCTTATCCGTAATTCGGGTTATATAAGGAAAAATAAGCGTGTAATTAATGCTTATATTTTGCTGTCTGATCTCATTTGAAAGAGTTTACATATCTGTCCAAAAGAAACGATAAATCAGTATGAAGTCGCTGATATTTTACGACTTCATACTAATTGCAGATTAGTCTTCCAAAACTTCTTCTAGCAACTCCTCACTCGGGGCAAAGTAATATGCACCATCCAAGGCGGTGACGAAATGCAATAAACGATCGTGGATGCCATCACCTGAAGTACCAAACATACGTTCTAACATGGCATCAATAATGCTCAAATCTTTGGTATAGGCAATAAAGAATAAACCCTGATCGCCTTTGCCATCACCATAAGGTAAAGAATGGCGCAAAATTTCCATTTCATCGCCTGCATCATCTTCAACGACAGTACGTGAAACGTGCGAATTTTCAGGTTGTACATCTTCATCTAATTCAATCGATTCTAGCTTGGTACGTCCAATCACGTGTTCTTGGGCATCGACTTTGAGCTTTTTCCATTTTTCTAAATCGTGGCAATAGCGCTGTGCAAAAATAAATGAACCATCGGCAAACACGCCTGCATCTTCGCCTAAAAGTGCAACTTCAGCACGATCATCTGGAAATTGTGGGTTTTCGGTACCATCAATAAAGCCAGTCATGTCGCGTCCATCAAAATAACGGAAACAAACCCGTTCATCCAAGACTTCAATTTTGTCTTGAATCCCCTCAAAAAATGCCTGACTAAGTGCAAAGCAAATATCCGCACGTGTACTGGCGAGGTGAATGATCACATCTGCAGGCACGGCAGGCATTGGGTACGCACCTTGAATCGGTTGTAATTGTTTAAAACCTTCTGGAGATTGCTGATAGAGCTGTGCCCAAAGTTCAGGACCAAAAGCAACGCCAGTTTTAATTTGGGCATGTGGATGTTGGGTAATCAAACGATCCCGTGTGCTAAACAAGTCAGCCAATTTTTCTTTTAATTCAGCAATGCTTAAGTATTTTAAACGAAGTACAAGAAAGCGAGCATGATCTGAAGGTAGTGGCAAAATTACAGATTGGGCAGTCATGTATAGCTCCTGAAAATTTGTTGTTTTCTATAAAGTTGACTTTATTGTGCCTGATTGCATGCAGGCTTAATAGCCCGAACCCGATTTTATTCAACGTTTTTAGCCATGAGATTAAGTGAAATATCATATAATGCACTGTCTTGTGAAAAGCAGCGATATATGTCTTATCAAGTTTGGATTGCGTTTATGTTGGCCTGTTGGGTGATTAGTGTTTCACCTGGCGCGGGTGCGATTGCTTCGATGTCGAGCGGTTTGAGTTATGGTTTTCGACATGGTTATTGGAATGCGATTGGTCTACAACTGGCTTTATTATTGCAAATTGCGATTGTAGCCGCAGGGGCAGGGGTATTATTTGCGACAACGCCTTGGGCATTTCTGATTGTGAAATGGTTTGGTGTGGCGTATTTGTTGTATCTGGCGTATTTGCAATGGGCAGCGCCTGCACAGTCGATTGAAATTCAGCATGAGTTGACGCGCAAATCTGCTGGAAAATTGGTGATGTACGGCTTTCTGGTCAATATGAGCAATCCCAAAGCAATTGTGTTTTTATTGGCAGTTTTACCGCAATTTTTAGATTTATCTAAACCACAATGGACGCAATATGCAATTATGGCGTTGACCATGATTAGTATTGATTTGATTGTGATGGCGGGCTATACGGGCTTGGCTGCAAAAGTTTTGCGTTTGTTAAGATCACCGAAGCAGCAAAAAGTCATGAATCGTACTTTTGCTGCATTGTTTGCAGGCGCTGCTTTTTTGTTAAGTTTGGTGCATCAGTAATGTCTTCAATTAAACAAAAGTGTATGTTGTAATTATAAAAAAATAGATTGAGATATACGTTGAAAATTAAAGGTATACCGCGAGCACGTTATTGGCAACATTGTTGGATTAGCATGTTGCTTTTGAGTTTTTCAACTTTAATTGCAATTGGATTAGCGATTCACTTTTCAGTAGATCGCGTGTTTTGGCCAATTGCTTTGATGGCACATTTGAGTATCAATTTGATTTTTTCTTTTGTATTTGCCGCTTTGCAAACTTATTTTAAACATACGGTGTGGCAAAGTGTGGTGTTGATTAATATCACAGCTGTGTTGTTGATTGCCATTCATGCAATGTTTTATCTACAAACAATAGATTGGAATGCTGTTTCAGAAGGTCAGCAGCAATTGAGTCTTTTACAGCAAGTGATTCACAGTGATATGGCACTGTGGATAGTGTATATGCTGCCACTTTTAGTCGTAATGCTCATTGCTGCAATACAAAAATATAGATACTCATGAACGAAAAACTAAGCCATGGTTCTGACTTTTTGAACGCTAAAAATCACCGCAAAAATGATCGCCATAGTCATCACAATACTTAAACCTGTCGAAATATTTAAGCCTGCACTTGACCATAAACCTACGCTGACTGCAATTTGCGCCACAATAAACGCCCAAATCACCATTTGTTTAGGCGAGTGAGCCAATAAACGTGCGGTTAAGGCAGGAATCACCAACAATGCACCCATCAATAAAGAGCCGACTGCACGTAAAGCCAATACTGTAAATAATGCCAATAACAACATAAAAATCAGACGTTGCCATTGTGCATTCACACCTTCACTGACTGCAATGTCAGGGTCAATTGCAATTTGAATTTGAGCCTGCCAAAACTTATAGAGTACCGCTAAGGCTGCAATAATGACCAAAGCAAATACGGGTAAATCTGCCCATGAAATGGTGAGTAAATCGCCAAATAAATAGCTCAGCAACTCAGGACGCAAACTCGGAATATGTTGAATAAAGAGCAAACCTGAACAGAGCAAGGTCGCAGAGCAGAGCGCCAATAATGCATCATTCGGCAACCGTGGATCATGTAAAATCCACAAAACACCCACCAATAATAATGCCAAGAATGTCACGCCCATCCACAGAGGCAAACTCAACGCCCCTGCAATCGCCACCCCCAATAACGTACCATGTGCCATCGTGTCGGCAAAAAAGGACATGCGTCGCCACAGCATTAAACAGCCAAGTGGGGCGGTCAAAAATACCAATAAACTGCCCATGATCCATGCAGGTAACAGCAATTGTAGCCAATCCATCATGGGTTAAGCTTCCGGTTCAGGGTGAATATGAGGACGTGAATCATGCTGACAAGGCTCGGCATGATCCCCATGTGCACAGTGTTCATGGTGGTGTTGATAAAACACCCGATTGGTTCCAAAAATAGCTTGATATTCAGGATGTTGTTGCACATTCTCGGGCAAGCCGCTGCAGCAAATATGTTTGTTTAAACAGACCACACGATGCGTGCCTTGCATGACCCATTGCAAATCATGCGACACCATCAATACCGCACAGCCATATTTGCTGGGTAAGTTGCGCACATAGTCATACAGTTCAGCTTCGGACTGAATATCTAGTCCTTGCATCGGCTCATCCAGTACTAAAACATCAGGTTGACGTAATAAGGCGCGTGCCAATAGCACCCGTTGCCGCTCACCACCAGACAGTTGTTGTACTTTTGAATCTTGCAGTTTGGCAATGCCAGTATCGCGGATAATTTCTGCTTTAATTGCGTCTGGGCATTTTTCTAAAGCCAGTAAATCTTTCACTCTTAAAGGTAAGCTGTGTGAAGGATTAAACTTTTGCGGCACATAAGAAAAGGTCAATTTGCGAGCATTTACGAGCTTGCCTGCATTTGGTTTGACAATGCCAAGCAAGACTTTAATTAGAGTCGATTTTCCTGCGCCATTGGGGCCAATTAGCGTGACAATTTCATGTGCATGCAATTCAAAATCGACATTTTTTAAAATATCGCGCTCATCTATTCGCACCTGAATATTGTGCAAGGCGATGAGCGGTGCAGTGGTTATTTGCTGTTGCACTGCTGACATTTTCCAGAAATCTCAATAATGCTGTGATGCGGGCTAAAGCGGTCAGAGGCTGCCAACTGATCGAGTTGCTCTAATAAACCTTGCGCTGAAGCTTCTTTAACGACTTTACATTCAGTACAGATCAAAAAAGCCGCTTGGTGTCCTTCACGTGGATGACAGCAAGGAATATAGGCATTGATTGAAGTCAAACGGTGAATTAGTCCTTTTTCCAGTAAAAAATCCAAAGTACGGTACACCGTTGGCGGTGCTGCAGGACGATCAGACTCACTTTTAATTTTCGCCAATAAATCATAAGCACCCATTGGTGCAGATGCCTTGAGAATGAGTTCCAACACTTCTTTACGTAGCGGTGTTAAACGAGCACCTGTTGCCGCACATAAACTTTCAGCTTCGGCAAGACGTTGATCGACATTGTGATGGTCGTGAACGCCATGTAATGCATTGTGATGCTCGTGCGAACATAAGCTCATAGCCACCCCAGTTGAACTTTAAAAGAAAAACGACAGTAAATCTTAGCATGAAGCGTTATCAGTTTCGATTATACGTAGGTATTTTTATAAATTTGTTATATTATAACATTTATCGATTTTTCGTGATATGCCGCAATGTTTCGTTTATTTAGTTTCTGTTTCTTAGCGTTATGCAGTACTGTCAGCATGGCGCAGGCTTTGGTGGTGTCTACCCATCCTATCTATTTGATTGCCCAAAAAGTCACGCAAAATATCGAAACACCCACGTTATTACTGGCAGATCAAACAGGGCATGATGTATCGCTCACGCCTGCACATCGAAAAATCATCCAAGATGCGGATTTAATTATTTGGCTAGGTAAGGCGCATGAAGCACCGCTAGAACGTGTATTACATCAAAATCCTAAAGCGATTGCTTTATTAGATACGGGCATTATGAAAACTTTGCCGCAGCGTTCAGAACGTGGTGCAGCATTAAAAAATACAGTAGACAGCCATGTCTGGCTAGACCCAAACAATGCGGTGCGTATCGGCTTCTTTATTGCCGCGTTACGTTCTCAGCAAATGCCTGAACATCGCGATGCTTATTGGAACAACGCACGTGCCTTCGCACAGAGTTTATTCAAAAGTGCAAGTCAGTTTCAGACTCAAACTGCAGTACAGCCATATTGGGCTTATCACGATGCCTATCAATATTTAGAACGTGCCTTAAATTTAGAATTTTCTGGGTCGATGACCAATGATCCGCATATTGCGCCAACAGTCGCACAAATTAAATATTTGAACGATCACCGACCAAATCCAAAAATGTGCCTACTTGCAGAAGGACATGCCAGTAAAAATCAGTATATGAAATTGAATCCAATTGTGTTTCAAAAGGTCGATGAAAGCATGCGCGGTGCAGATGATTTTGTGCAAGCGTGGCAGCAATTAGCCAAGCAAACCAAGGCTTGTGTATTAAATGCACGAAAATGATGCGTTTTTTAAGCAAAATTGAAATATGACAATTCCGAGACAAACATGCAAAAAAACACGACTAAGGTCGGGAAACGATTGCATGTTCAGGGGGCTAACTCTATAATGCCTGCGATAAAAAACGATCATCAGTTGAACTTGTCAAGCATTAATGCTGTGAGTGGATAAAAAAATGAGCCGAACTAGTCGCTTGATTGACCGACGATTAGCTAAAGCTTTGGTCTTCTTACAAGCATTCATGATTCCAGTTTCAGCCCTGATAGCGTGGGTCTTGAAAGACTCAACGGCTGCCTTAAGCGCTGCACTTGGTGCTAGTGTTTGTTGGTTGGCAAGTTGTTATTTTTCATGGCAGTCGTTTCGAGCAGCAGGTGCACGAGCGTCCAGACAGGTTCTTTCGAACATGTATAGAGGAATGCTCGGTAAGTTTGCAATCGTGATCGTAGGATTCATTTTAATTTTAAGCAATGTACAGCCGTTATCCCCGGTGGCATTGTTTTGTGGTTTTATGCTCGTTCAAAGCATGTCGTGGGTTGCGCCATTTTGGGTGTCACGATTACAAAAACGAGTCTAAACGCAGCAAAAATTGAAAAGTTTTTCAGGAATAGGCGAGATATCAAGCAGCACGCGATGTTCGTTTGTTCTATTAGTTTTTTTACATTGACCAGGTGTGATTTATGGCTGCTGAAGAACATGCCCTTACTTCGACCGAGTATATCAAGCATCACTTGACCAATATGACCTATGGCAAAATGCCAGACGGTTCATGGAAGTTGGCTGAGTCTGCTGAAGAAGCTCAACAGATGGGGTTCACTGCTATTCACTTGGATTCAATGGGTTGGTCTATCGGACTTGGTCTGATCTTCTGTTTATTGTTCTGGATTGTTGCGAAAGCTGCAAATTCAGGCGTGCCTGGTAAATTCCAGTCAGTAATTGAAGTGATTATCGAGTTTGTGGATTCAAGTGTACGTGATACCTTCCATGGGAAGTCTCGATTAATTGCACCCTTAGCATTAACCATTTTCGTGTGGATTTTCCTCATGAACTTGATGGATTTGATCCCTGTTGACTTTATTCCTTATGTAGCTCAACAGGCGATTGCATCTATGCTGGGTGTGGACCCTCATCAGGTTTACTTTAAAATTGTTCCGACTACAGATCCAAACATTACCTTAGGTATGTCTATTTCTGTATTCTTCTTAATTATTTTCTATAGTATTCGTGAGAAAGGTGTTGGCGGCTTCGTTGGTGAGTTGGCACTTAACCCATTCAACCCAAGTAATCCAGTTGCTAAAGTGCTTTTAATTCCATTCAACTTATTGTTGGAATTGACTACTTTCTTGGCGCGACCAGTTTCATTGGCTCTACGACTGTTCGGTAACATGTATGCGGGAGAGTTAATCTTCATTCTTATCGCGTTATTACCGTTCTGGATCCAGTGGGCATTGTCTGTGCCTTGGGCGATTTTCCACATTTTGATTATTACGCTACAAGCATTCATTTTCATGATGTTGACTATCGTGTACATGAGCATGGCAAGCGAAAAGCATTAATGGTATGGCCTAACTGTCATCGGGCGGTTGGGCACACAATTTTTTAACTTAATTTGGTATAAAACCTAACCTCTGAGGAATTATCATGGAACTCACTTTAGGTCTAGTTGCAATTGCATCTGCTATCTTGATCGCTTTCGGTGCTTTAGGTACTGCGATTGGTTTTGGTCTTTTAGGCGGTCGCTTCCTTGAAGCTGTTGCTCGTCAACCAGAATTGGCTCCACAACTTCAAACTCGTATGTTCTTAATCGCAGGTCTTCTTGATGCTGTGCCTATGATCGGTGTTGGTATTGGCTTGTTCTTCATCTTCGCTAATCCATTTGTAGGTTAATCAGCTTAATTCCGAAATTCACTATTTGAGGAATTTGCAATGAATATCAACCTCACATTGTTTGGCCAAGCGATTGCATTTGCGATTTTCGTCGCATTCTGCATGAAGTTTGTATGGCCACCACTAATCAATGCGATTAGTGAGCGTCAGCGTCGTATTGCTGACGGCTTAAATGCAGCTGAGAAAGCCAAAGCTGATCTTGCCGATGCGCAAGCTCAAGTGAAAGCTGAATTAGATGCAGCTAAAGCACAAGCGGCTCAATTGATCGAACAAGCGAATCGTCGTGCAGCACAATTGGTAGAAGAAGCGCGTACCCAAGCATCTGCTGAAGGTGAGCGTATTCGTCAACAAGCGAAAGAAGCTGTTGATACAGAAATCAATTCTGCTCGCGAAGAATTACGTCAACAAGTAGCTGCGCTTGCAGTAACTGGTGCAGAGAAAATTCTTAGCCAGCAAGTTGACGCAGAAGCTCACAATGCCATGCTGACTCAGCTGGCTGCTAAACTTTAAGAGAGAGGCAGATTATGGCTGAACTCTTGACGTTGGCACGCCCATACGCTAAAGCAGCATTTGCTTACGCTTCTGAGCAAGGTGCAACTGACAATTGGTCAACAGCACTTAACTTGCTCAGTGCTGCGGTGCAAGACGAAGCATTTTCAGCTTACTTAAATCGCCCTGAGCTTACGCCTGCTGAGCAGGTGAGTATTTTTGCCAAAGTTTTAGGTGAAGACCAAACTGCAGCAGTGTCAAACTTTTTGACATTGCTTGCTGAAAACAACCGTTTGGCTTTGCTTCCTGAAATTCAAGCAGAATACGAACAGCTCAAATCACAGAATAACAATACTGTGGATGTTGTGATTGAATCAGCATTCCCATTGACTTCTGTACAAGAACAAATTCTTGCTCAAGCGTTAGAAAAACGTTTCGCTGCGGCAGTAAATGTTTCTGTAGAAGTGAACCCAGCGTTAATTGCGGGTGTGGTTATTCGTGCAGGCGACCAAGTGATAGATGATTCTGCGCTTAACAAGCTTGAAAAAATGCGGACACGTCTTTTAGCTTAATTGCGAAGACTGAACTAATAAAAGATTGAGGTATAGCGCAATGCAACAACTGAATCCATCCGAGATCAGTGCGCTCATTAAACAGCGTATCGGCGATCTGGACACCAGCGCGACCGCTAAAAACGAAGGTACCATTGTTATGGTATCCGACGGTATTGTGCGCATTCACGGCCTTGCTGATGCAATGTACGGTGAAATGATCGAATTCGACGGCGGCTTATTTGGTATGGCACTGAACCTAGAACAGGATTCAGTGGGCGTCGTTGTTTTAGGTAACTACTTAAGCCTTCAAGAAGGTCAAAAAGCACGTTGCACAGGTCGTGTATTAGAAGTTCCGGTTGGTCCAGAACTTTTAGGCCGTGTGGTAGATGCTTTGGGTAACCCAATTGATGGTAAAGGCCCTATTGATGCAAAATTAACTGATGCTGTAGAAAAAGTAGCACCAGGCGTAATTTGGCGTCAATCAGTGGATCAACCTGTTCAAACTGGTTATAAATCAGTTGATACCATGATCCCTGTAGGCCGTGGTCAACGTGAGTTGATCATTGGTGACCGTCAAACTGGTAAAACAGCAATGGCGATCGATGCGATCATCGCTCAGAAAAACTCTGGCATTAAGTGTGTATACGTAGCAATTGGTCAAAAACAATCGACTATCGCAAACGTAGTACGTAAGCTAGAAGAAACTGGCGCTATGGCGTATACCACTGTTGTCGCAGCAGGTGCATCTGATCCAGCAGCAATGCTGTATTTAGCTCCGTACTCTGGTTGTACAATGGGTGAATACTACCGTGACCGTGGTGAAGACGCGTTAATCATTTATGATGACTTGTCTAAGCAAGCTGTTGCGTATCGTCAAATTTCATTGCTTTTACGTCGTCCACCAGGTCGTGAAGCGTATCCAGGTGACGTGTTCTATCTACACTCGCGTCTACTTGAGCGTGCTTCTCGTGTATCTGCTGACTACGTTGAGAAATTCACTAACGGTGAAGTTAAAGGTCAAACTGGTTCTTTAACTGCATTGCCGATTATTGAAACTCAAGCAGGTGACGTATCTGCATTCGTACCAACCAACGTAATTTCGATTACAGATGGTCAGATCTTCTTAGAAACATCATTATTCAACGCGGGTATCCGTCCTGCTGTGAACGCGGGTATTTCTGTATCGCGTGTTGGTGGTTCTGCTCAAACTAAGATCATCAAAAAATTGTCTGGTGGTATCCGTACCGCTTTGGCGCAATACCGTGAATTGGCAGCGTTTGCTCAGTTCGCTTCTGACCTTGACGAAGCAACTCGTAAGCAACTTGAACATGGTCAACGTGTAACTGAGTTAATGAAGCAGAAACAATATGCGCCATACTCAATTGCTGACCAAGCTGTTTCAGTTTATGCATCTAACGAAGGCTACATGGCTGACGTAGAAGTGAAGAAAATCGTAGACTTTGATGCTGCGTTAATTTCTTACTTCCGTTCAGAACATGCTGCGTTAATGCAACAAATCGATGAAACTGGTGATTTCAACAAAGACATCGAAGCTGCAATCAAAGCAGGTATTGAAAGCTTTAAAGCGACTCAAACTTACTAATTTAGCATTGGCTAGTTAGGGGTTTGGTTCACGGAATCAACCTTCGGAAGCCTGAAAGGGCTTTCGAATACTAGGTTAAGCGTATGGCAAATTTAAAAGAAATTCGCGCCAAAGTTGCTAGTATCAAGAGCACGCAAAAGATTACTCGCGCGATGCAAATGGTTGCTGCTTCTAAGATGCGTCGTGCGCAAGAGCGCATGGCTCAAGGCCGTCCGTATGCCGAAAATATGCACCGTGTAATTGCTCATTTGGTACAGGCGAACCCTGAATACAAACACCGTTATATGATTGAACGCCCTGTAAAACGCGTTGGTTATATCATCGTGTCTTCAGATCGTGGTTTGGCAGGTGGCTTGAACATTAACTTGTTCAAGAAAGTTGTAAAGCATGTACAGCAACAACAAGAGCAGTCAATTGAAGTTCAGTTTGCTTTAATTGGTCAAAAAGCGGTTTCGTTTTTTAAAAACTACGGCGGTAAAGTGCTTGGTGCAACTACAAACGTAGGTGACGCGCCAAGTCTTGAACAGTTATCTGGCTCTGTGCAAGTGATGTTAGATGCGTACGATAAAGGCGAGTTAGATCGCATTTACCTCGTGTCAAACGGCTTTGTCAATGCCATGACTCAAGATCAGAAAATCGAACAACTTGTTCCTTTAGCATCTGCTGAAGAAAACAAGACTCTTAACCGTCAATACGGTTGGGATTATATCTATGAACCAGAAGCTGAAGAGCTGTTAAATGGTTTATTGGTTCGTTACATCGAGTCTATGGTTTATCAAGGTGTGATTGAAAACATCGCATGTGAACAGTCTGCGCGTATGGTTGCAATGAAAGCTGCAACAGATAACGCAGGTGAACTGATCAAGAGCCTACAACTTATTTATAACAAGCTGCGTCAAGCCGCGATTACTCAGGAAATTTCTGAAATCGTTGGTGGTGCCGCTGCCGTTTAACATTATTAGTTTGAATTGAGGAGACAGCAATGAGTGGCGGTCGTATCATTCAGATCATCGGCGCGGTTATCGACGTCGAGTTTGAACGCAACAGCGTTCCTAAGATCTATGACGCTCTCCAAGTTGACGGTACTGAAACTACATTAGAAGTTCAGCAACAACTTGGTGATGGCGTAGTTCGTACTATTGCAATGGGTTCTACTGAAGGCCTTAAGCGTGGTTTGAACGTAACTAACACTAACGCGCCAATCTCTGTACCAGTAGGTACAGCGACACTTGGTCGTATCATGGACGTTCTTGGTCGCCCTATCGACGAAGCTGGTCCAGTTGCAACTGAAGAGCGTTTACCAATTCACCGTCAAGCGCCTTCTTATGCAGAACAAGCGGCTTCTACTGACCTTTTAGAAACTGGTATTAAAGTCATTGACTTACTTTGCCCGTTCGCGAAAGGTGGTAAAGTTGGTCTGTTCGGTGGTGCGGGTGTTGGTAAAACCGTAAATATGATGGAGTTGATCAACAACATCGCTAAAGCGCACTCAGGTTTATCTGTATTCGCTGGTGTTGGTGAGCGTACTCGTGAAGGTAACGACTTCTATCACGAAATGAAAGACTCTAACGTTCTTGACAAAGTAGCAATGGTCTACGGTCAGATGAACGAGCCACCTGGTAACCGTTTACGCGTAGCGTTAACTGGTTTGACTATGGCTGAGTACTTCCGTGATCAAAAAGATGAGAACGGTAAAGGTCGTGACGTATTATTGTTCGTAGACAACATCTACCGTTATACACTAGCAGGTACTGAAGTATCAGCACTTCTAGGTCGTATGCCATCTGCAGTAGGTTATCAGCCTACACTTGCAGAAGAGATGGGTGTTCTTCAAGAACGTATTACTTCAACTAAGTCTGGTTCGATTACATCTATTCAAGCTGTATACGTACCTGCCGATGACTTGACTGACCCATCACCTGCTACAACGTTCGCGCACTTAGACGCAACTGTAGTATTGAGCCGTGATATTGCATCTCAAGGTATTTACCCTGCGATCGATCCACTAGACTCAACTTCACGTCAGTTAGATCCATTAGTTGTTGGTACTGAGCATTACGAAATTGCTCGTTCAGTTCAAAACGTTCTTCAACGTTATAAAGAATTGAAAGACATTATCGCAATTCTTGGTATGGACGAATTGTCAGAAGAAGACAAACTTACTGTATACCGTGCACGTAAGATCCAACGTTTCTTCTCTCAACCGTTCCACGTAGCTGAAGTATTTACTGGCGCGCCTGGTAAACTTGTACCGCTTAAAGATACAATTCGTGGCTTTAAAGGTCTTCTAGCTGGTGAATACGATCATATCCCAGAACAAGCGTTCTATATGGTTGGTGGTATTGACGAAGTGATTGCTAAAGCCGAGAAACTTTAATTAGCAGCTCTAATTTAGGAGATTCTCATGGCGACTATGCAATGTGATGTTGTAAGTGTAAAAGAGTCTTTGTACTCGGGCACTGTGACTATGCTAATTGCAAAAGGTGCTGGCGGTGAACTCGGTATTATGCCGGGTCACGCACCACTGGTAACTTTGCTTCAGCCGGGTGCAATCCGCGTTCTGCTGGAAAATGGTACAGAAGAATTAATCTATGTATCTGGTGGCGTTCTAGAAGTTCAACCGCATGTTGTTACGATTCTTGCAGATACTGCAGTTCGTGCAGAAAACTTAGATGAAGCGGCAATTATTGAAGCGCGTAAACACGCTGAACAATTGTTGGCAAATCAAAAGAGCGATTTGGACTCTGCTGCTGCTTTGGCTGCTTTGGCAGAAACTGCTGCACAGTTGGAAACCATCCGCAAAATCAAAAACCGCGCACTTTAATTGTCGGTTTAAGATTGAAAAAAGCCACTCGAAAGAGTGGCTTTTTTTATGCTGTTTGGAATTGAAGCCTTATCTTTGCTTAAGATGCTGTATTGGTAGTTTCAGTAGGCTGATTTGACTCACCTTGTAAAATCATCCCCGCCAGTTTTAGCATTTCAGCTTGAATACTCCCCATTTGCTGTTCCAGTTTCTTAAAGTCCACTTTGCTTAAATCGACTTGTCCATTTAAAAATGGTGAAGCCAAAACTTGCTGATTGGCAGCCAATAAGTTTTGACGGATGGTATCAATTTCCTGTGTTTTTAAGTCTAGGCTGCTTAGTGTTTGATTGAAGCCTTGTAACTGCTGTTGTAATTGAGTCGCTGCAATTTGTAATTGTTGTGGATCTTGCGCATCTACAGCGGTTTGCAATTCAGACTTGGTTTGATTTAGTTGTTCGACATATTGACCTGCTTTGAGCTGTAGATCAGCCACATCGCGCACAATATAGAACATATTGCCACTGCTTAATGGAGCGTTGGTTGGGTTTGTATTGCTGTTGGATGATGCGTTGGAATCATCTTGATTAGTTGTTTGCGTTTGCGGCGTGTTCATTTGATCACAGGCGCTGAGTAGCAAGGCAGAACTCAATAGTGCAAACGGAAGTAGTGTCTTCGAAGATACATTTTTCATATTCATGTGATTTTTGGTACTCATTGAGAATGAATATAAAACGAAAATATGAATAAAAAACAGATTGTTGCAAAGCAATAACAAATCTTAATTTTTTTGTCTAAATCAAAAAAAATAGGAGTTTTAAAGAAACTCCTATGAATTACACTTCTTTCATAAAAGAAAAATGATCATAAGTAATGCGTCGAATTGATATTGATAGTCCCTTCTCTTGCGCCATATATGGCTCAGGATGAGGAATATATTCCGCAAGAGGATGAGGGAGCTGAATTATTGATTTAAAGAGAATTTATGAAAGAACTCTTTAACTTGCTGAATAAAAAATTATTTAGCCAATTCAGCCTCAATCGCTTCTACAATGCGCGGGTCATCTGCGGTTAAATCTGGGGCAAAACGCGCCACCACTTCACCTTGTTTATTCACCAAAAACTTTTCAAAGTTCCACAATACTTCAGGTGGTTCATTTGGGGTTAAGCCGTAATCAACCAAATCTTTCCACCATGGGCCTTCACCAATACGTTCAGGAATTGCTTGCGTTAAAGCCGTGTAGAGAGGATGTTTTTCTGCACCCACGACTGGAATTTTAGCAAACAATGGAAAACTCACCTGATAATTCAGTGAGCAAAATTCCTGAATTTCTGTATCGCTGCCCGGTTCTTGTGCCAAGAAATCATTCGATGGAAAGGCTAAAATTTCTAAGCCTTGTGCCTGTTTTGCTGCGTAGAGTTGCTGTAAGCCTTCGTATTGCGGGGTTAAGCCACATTTTGATGCCACGTTCACGATCAACAACACTTTTCCTGCATATTGATTTAATGTGGTTTCCGTACCCTGATTGGTTTTTACTGCAATGTCATAAACTGAAGTGCGCATAGTTGCTTCCTAGAATCTGTATTTTACCGCTACTGTTGTAACTGTAATTTTTGGGTACAGCAAGTTTTATAGCAAAGAAATTTACGACACTGATGGAATCCCGCATAGCCGTGATATTGCGCAGAAAAATGTAATTCGTATCTGCATTTTATTTTATTGATGGATAAATCGAGCGAAAAGTGCCATAAATAGACACTGGGTTTTTAGCACTTTGCATCACAAGTCAGTTATAGAAAAGGGTTTCACAGCAGGTATGCTGTTTGGTACAACAAGGATGATGAATACATGATACGGTCAGATAAAGGCGTATTTTGGGCAATTTTATTGCCATTGATTGCGGTATTGATTTGGTCTTTAAATATTGCAGTAACGAGGTATGTGGCGGAGTATATTTCACCCGTCAGTATCAGTTTTTATCGCTGGTTGATTGCTTTTCTGATTTTAACCCCGTGGATATTGCCCAAAGTTTGGCAGCAGCGTGAGTTGATTCGTCCACATTTGAAACAGTTGGCAGTGCTTAGTGCTTTTGGTTTGGTGCTGTATCAAGGTCTAAGCTATACCGCAGCCAATTACACCACTGCAACCAATATGGGCATTATTAATGCGTTTATTCCCATGTTTACGGTTTTGGTTTCATTGCTGATCTTAAAAGACATTCCGACACGATTTGCGGTTTTGGGCTGCATTATTTCATTTTCGGGTTTGTTGTATGTGATTGCACAAGGAGATTTGCGTCAACTCAGTCAGCTGACAGGACATGCGGGCGATATGCTCATGGTTTTGGCGGTATTTTTTTACGCCTTTTATGGGGTATTTTTAAAGAAATGGAATTTAAAATTGCCGCTCATGCTGAGTCTTTATGTGCAAATTATATTCGCCTTACTTTACCATCTGCCATTTATTTTGTGGTTCGGCTTGGATCATTTAAATAGCCAAAATGGTTTAAGTGTGCTGTATGCAGGTATATTTCCTTCAATTATTGCACCTTTGGTATGGATGTTGGCCGTTCAATATTTAGGGCCAAATCGCACCAGTATTTTTATGAATTTGATGCCTGTTTTCACGGCTATCATTGCATATTTTTGGTTGGCAGAAGTGTGGGGGAGTTATCACAGTATCGGTGGATTGATTATTTTAACGGGTATTGTGTTGGCACAAATGAAAGCACGCGTACACATTCAAGCAAAAAGTTGAGTTTAATTGGTATTTTTTTTGATCACATAAAGGTGTATTTAAAATGCCTTTTATTCAAAATTTATACAGTATTGAGTGTTATGAATTATGACAGTTTTTTTAATTTTTCTAAAATAATTGTAAAAATAGTAAGATAATTTAAATTGTTAAGAAAAAAAGATGAATCTTTCATTGAATATTTGTCTTGGATTAATAGGAAAAATCTATTTGTATAGTCGACTAAATTACTCCATAATTCACGTACTGAAAATGATCCACTGTATTCAATAATCAGTGAAATATCATTTGCAGCAAGATTTTCAAACCCTCTGGATGTGCTTTTATACACATCCTTTTTATGCTCAACCATCCCTATATGGTTGAGCTTTTTTTTATCCACTGGAGCGTAAAACCTCGTGGTTCAGCACGAGGATATAAGCGACTGGAGTAAACCATATGAACGACACGAAATGTCGTTTTAAATACTTGTACTATAGTCACTATTAAGAAAAATACTGTTAAAATAATTGGATGAAGACACTCAAATTACGCATAAAAGACAAACATTGCAAGGTGCTAAATCAGTTAGCATCCGAAGTAAATTTTGTCTGGAATTATGTCAATAATTTGTGTTTTAAGCATCTACAACGTAAACAACAATTCTTTTCAGCATACGACCTTGCAAAATACACGAAAGGCACATCGAAAGAATGCAACTTGCACAGTCAAACTATTCAAGCAGTGACAGAAGAATTGGTCACAAGACGCAAGCAGTTCAAAAAAGCAAAACTAAAATGGCGTGTCAGTAATAAAAAATCAGCTAGACGTTCACTGGGTTGGATACCGTTTAAAAAGGTTGCAATCAAATATGCTGATGGCTATGTTCAATATGGCAGGCATCAATTTAAACTATGGGATAGTTACGGATTAAGTCAATACAATATCAAAACAGGCACATTCGTAGAAGATAGTCGTGGACGTTGGTATGTTAGTCTTGTAGTTGATGCAGTCAAAATAGAAAAAAACAACGCTAAAACCTCAATTGGCATAGATTTAGGTTTAAAAGATTTAGCGACTTGTTCAGATGGCGTAAAACTTAAAGCACCTCAAATCTATCGGCAATATGAACAAAAACTTGGTATTGCTCAACGTGCAAAAAATAAGAAACGTGTCAAAGCCATCCATGCCAAGATTAAAAATGTAAGACAAAACATGCTGCATCAATTCAGCCGAAAACTGGTGAATGAACATGCAGCCATCTTCGTTGGCAATGTGAATGCCAAAGCATTAGCACAAACCAGATTGGCTAAATCAGTGCTAGATGCCAGTTGGACAACACTAAGAACCATGCTCAAGTATAAATGCGAGAACGCAGGGGTATGTTATGAAGAAGTCAATGAAGCCTATACCACCCAAATTTGTTCGTGCTGTGGCTCACGCTCCAGTAGTCCGGAAGGTAGAGCAGGACTTGGAATAAGAGAATGGCAGTGTGTGGAGTGCGGTACGCTCCATGATCGGGATGTAAATTCCGCACTGAATATTCTTGCGCTCGGGCATGAGCGTCTAGCAGTAGGAATCTCCGTCCTTTAGGTCGGGGAGGATGTCAACTAAAATTTGTCTAAAGCTAGGCGCGAATCACTGCCCCACTCTCTGCATCTAAAATACGGCTAGGTTGCTGGCTTAAACCCAAATCACCATTTAAGTAGTGCAATTGTTGATGGAAATATTGCGTTGTCTCTTGCAAAGAGCGTGCAGGGGCAAGTCCGGCAGGATTGGCACTGGTCGATACAATAAAGCCATCAAAGGCATGGCATAACGCCATACATAAAGGATGATTGGTTACGCGCACCGCTACTTTGGGGTGTTGACCTGTAATCCACTCTGGAATTGCGGCTGTGCTGGGTAATAGCCAGGTGGTTGCTCGATCTGTGGGATAAGTATTCGTCCATGACGCAATTACGCGATCTCGCATTTCGGGGTTTAAATCCTGCAGCAAATGCTCTACTTGTGACAGATGTCCTGCCAGTAAAATCACACCTTTTTCAATCGGACGCTGTTTCAGACGCAAAATTTCCAAAAATGCCTGTTGATTATATGGATCACATCCCAATCCCCAAACCGCCTCTGTAGGATAGGCCAGTACCTGTCCTTGTTGTAGACATGCAGCGGCTTCGGTGACAGAAGTTGTAATCATGGGAGTTTTACCTAAACAGAAACGTGAAATAGGCGCTTATTGTGAACCTTATTTGAGTGGACGACAACGCAGATATAAACCTGATTGTTGTAAACAGAAGCCCATGAGTTCCAGTTCCATTAATGCGCTGGTGAGTGTGGCAATATCTAAATTCAGTTGCTGTGCCAAGTGATCGATGCTTTGTCCGACCCAATCCAGTTGTTGATACAGTGCCAATAAATGCTCGGGAATATGCGGTGTACTTGTATCTGCTGTTTTTGTTGTGGTGGTTTGAAGTATTGCTTCAGTCGGTGGTGTAGATAATTTTGCTTTTGTTGAAGCTGCTGTAGTCTGATTTTGGCTTGATGCTATTTGGTTTTGTTGATATTGCCATTGGGTGGGTAGGGCTAAATCTTCAATCACTTGTTCAGGATGATCCACTAAAATTGCACCTTCACGAATCAATTGGTGGCAACCTTGATGAAATTCACTGTAAATATGTCCTGGAATGGCAAAAATTAATTTGCCTTGCTCTGCTGCCAGTTTCGCGGTAATCAGCGAGCCACTATTTAAACTGGCTTCAGCAACAATCACGCCTAAACTTAGTCCACTGACAATACGGTTACGTCGTGGAAAATGTTGCTGTAAGGGCTTAGTCTGTGGTAAAAACTCCGTAATCACGGCACCACCAGATTCTACAATTTTTTGGCGCAGGCTGTGATGTGCACTTGGATAAGTGCTGTCCAAACCTGTGCCCATGACTGCAATGGTGCGTTGATGTTGCAAAGCACCTTGATGTGCGGCTTCATCAATACCTTGTGCCAAACCACTATTGATAAAGAACCCTTGTTCACTTAAATAATAAGCAAAATCATAAGCCACTTGCCGACCATGCGGGCTGGCTTTGCGACTGCCGACAATCGCAATTTGCGCTTGCAACAAAGCCTGTGCATTGCCTTGCCCAAATAAAATGGGTGGCTTGTTGGAATAGGGTCGTAACTGATTGGGATAGTCCGCATCGTCCAAAGTTAGAATAAAATCGCACTGCTGTTGCAGTTGATTCAGACATTGTTCAAAGGCGAGTTGCCCTGTTGGGCTGAGATATTCTTTGGCGCGTTGTAGATGGTTGGCATGAATGCGCACATCTGACCATGTGAGGAGGTGTTCGGGCTGCACTGCGGCAGCCACGGAACCATAATGTTGTACGAGTTTGGAAAAACTAGACAGTGAATGTTGAACCAAATACCACAACAAAATGTAGTTGATTTGCTGTGGGCTGAATGAATTCAACATCACCATCTTAAGCCGTTTTAGTCGTCCATTCGTGGTGCTTGTAAGCTCGCACCGACTTTAATAGGCAATTCGCTGTCTAAGACATAGGCGTAGCTAATGTGGTCAAAGCTCTTGAAGACCATGATATTGCCAATACGTTCGCCTGGAAGCTGAACACGTTCTTTGGTTTTCGGGTCGGTGACCACTTCGCCTTTTTGCGCTACGCTAAACACATGACCAGATTGCACGCCATGTAATGTACCGCGATCAATTGCCACAACACTGTGTTTTGCTGCAGTACCAATCGAACCCATCACACGTAGCACCTGACCACCTGTGCTGACATTTTCAGCATGCGTTGGGTAGAACAAGGTTGGCAGCATTGGGTCATAAATTGGTAAGACGCGATCACCACGACGCACTTCGGCATTGTAGGTATCGGTCAATTCAAGTGTGGTGATGTCATTTTCACCACGTACTGCAATACCTGCAGCAACTTGAGTGAGTTCAATGCCTGCATTGAATTTTTGACCATTGGCATCGGTCAGCATGTACGGTTCGCCTTCACGATATACACCGTAGCGTTGACCTACTTCCAGACCTGTACCACGCGCATACACACTTTGACCTTTAGCGGCTAAAACACGTTGATCAGAAGTACCTAAAATATATGGTGTGCCTTGTAACGCATCTGCGGCAATAATGCTGCTGCGCTCTAACCAGTGTTTGATGTAGTCAAGTGGAATCACAGGAATGGTATTATTTAAAGACTCCACGCGAATTTGCGGCTGTAAATTGGTGCTCTTGCCTGCATAACGACGAATAATGCCTTCACAGCCATCGCCTTCATCTTTACCAATAATTGGACGACCTTCATAGGTACACATCAACAAACGGTCACCTGGGAAAATCCAGTGTGGATTTTTTACGTGACGGTTACTTGCCCAAATTTCAGGCCAACGTAATGGATTGTTCAGGAATTTTTTGGAAATATCCCATAAGGTATCGCCTTTTTTTACCACATACACATTTGGTGCGCTGGCTTTTAAGGCAGGCGGATTGATGTTTCGTGCAGGTGCTGCTTCAGCCACACTGATCGCACTAAGTCCCACTGTGAGACATACTGCGAGTGCTAAAACTTGCTTTTTAAACCCCAAGACACGAAAAGAGGATGTGTCTGTCAAAACCTTTTTCATTATCATAATTCCTAAAATTATGTATGTAGTTGCGTTATAATAACGATCTTACACACATTTTTTTGATGAAGCATTCCTTCATTCGGTTTTTTGATCAATGGCATATAAGTGAGGACGTCCCATGGCCTTATTACCTATTTTAAGTTTCCCGGATCCCCGTTTGCGTACCATTGCCAAACCCGTCGAAGAAGTGACCGACGAAATTCGTCAGCTTGCTGCAGATATGTTTGAAACTATGTATGCCGCACCAGGAATTGGTCTAGCTGCGACACAGGTAGATCATCATATTCAGCTGATTGTCATGGATTTATCTGAAAATAAAGATCAACCCATGGTCTTCATTAACCCCAAAGTTACCCCATTGACTGAAGAGACCCAACCGTATGAAGAAGGGTGTTTGTCAGTGCCTCAAATATACGACAAAGTTGAGCGTCCGTCACGTGTAAAAATTGAAGCGATTAACCTTGAGGGTCAATCCTTTGCGCTAGAAGCAGATCAACTTCTCGCTGTTTGTATCCAACATGAAATGGATCACTTAAATGGTAAATTATTTGTCGATTATTTATCACCACTCAAAAGACAGCGTGCCCGTGAAAAAGTGGAAAAAGTAGTGCGCCAGCGTCAGAAAGAAAAAGTTGCTGTGAAGCGTTAAAACAAACAACCATCTAGTTGTCCATGTTTAGACCAAAGCATAAAAATCAGCCCAATTTCGATTGGGCTTTGTTATACTTGCGCCACACAAATTCAGGATAGATGTTTTTGTTGTTGCGTAGTGGCTTACTGCTTTCATTTATCGCAGTTTTTTTACAGATTGCTGTATTTTTACAGCCTTTGCTGCCTGAGCAATATCAAGTTGCGCCAGTCTGTGAAACCATCACGCGTGCACTTTTGTTGCCACAAGCCCACGCCGTGCATACAAATTCTTCGCATACTGCACATTCATCTACATCACAGACCGATGATCAGCAACTGACCGTACAGCATGAACATCATCATCACGATGCTTCACATCAATGTCAGTATTGTACGGTCTATGGCAACTTGGTCTTGCCACCTGAATTAGAGCTTAAAGAGGTGCTTGATCGCATTCAGGTACGTCTTTTGGCTTTCCAAAAACGTTTTCAACACGTTTGGTTTGCACTTCAGCAACTCTTTTTACTTCCGCAGGGACGTGCTCCACCTCACTTTGCATAAATTCAATGTTTTTCGGGTCTGCTTTGACCCTAACTGTATTTATGTTTTGAAGTGAGAAATAAAATGGCTCAGCCTAAATTTTTATTACAGCCCATTGCGGCTGCAGTTTGTGTTGCCTGCTATTCAGCAAGTGCGTTTGCCGATCAAAGTATGCTGTCTGCGAATACGCATAGTCTTGCGCCTATTGTTGCAACCGCACAACAGGGCAATGATGCCAATGGTTTGGTGGTTCGTGCTAATCCAAAACAACCCATTCAGCCGATTCCAGCCACAGATGGTGCAGACTATTTGCAAAGCATAGTTGGCTTTAGTGCTGTCAACAGTGGTGCGGGTACCAATGGCGATGTGACCTTCCGCGGCATGTTTGGTTCACGTATTAAAATTTTAACCGATGGTTCTGAAAACTTAGGTGCATGCCCGAGTCGTATGGATTCACCAACCTCTTATATTTCACCAGAAAGTTTTGATGAAATTACCGTCATTAAAGGCCCGCAAACGGTGCAATATGCCAACACAGGTTCGGCAGCAACGGTATTGTTTGAGCGTAAGCCTGAGCAATTTGGTGAAGGTCAAAACTATCGTGGCCAAGCCAGTGTCTTGATGGGGTCATTTGGCCGTTTAGATCATAATGTTGAAGCGGCTGCGGGTGATGAGCATAAATACATCCGTTTAAACGCCAACCGTTCTGTAGCAGATAGCTATAAAGATGGTAATGGTACAACTGTTCCTTCGGATTGGGAGCGTTGGAATGCTGATCTCGCTTTAGGTTGGACACCCGATGAAAACACTTGGCTTGAGCTGACAGGTGGTCGTGGTGATGCCGAAGTGGTTTATGCAGGCCGCATGATGGACGGTTCTGAATTTGACCGCGAAAGTTTAGGTTTACGTATAGAAAAGAAAAATATCACCGATGTGATTAAGAAAATTGAAGCACAGGTGAATTATAGTTTTAACGATCACGTGATGGATAACTTCAGCCTGCGTGAGTTTAATCCTGCAGGGGGGATGATGCATCCTATGGCAAACAATGTGGCACGGAAAACTTTAAATGCGCGTATGGCGGTGACACATGAGTGGGATAAAGTTGACTTTGTGACAGGTGTTGATACTCAAAATAATGAGCATAGTGGTCGTAAAGGCAGAATGAACAGCTATAAAAATTTGCCTCGTACTGTGGATATGGAGTTTCAATCTTATGGCGGTTTTGGTGAGCTTGGTTATCAATTCAATGATCAAAATAAGTTAGTCACAGGTGTGCGTATTGATCAGGTCGAAGTTGATGCAGTACAAACAGCTCAACAACGTAAAGAAACTTTGCCAAGTGGCTTTATCCGTTTGGAAAATCAGCATCCACACCATGATGCAAAAACGTATGTCGGTTTGGGTTATGTAGAGCGTATGCCTGATTATTGGGAATTATTTACACCAAAATCAGGAAATAGTAATCCAAATACATTTAAAAATATTGATACTGAAAAAACACTTCAACTGGATTTTGGCTATCAACATGAGCATGGTGCATTTAGTTCTTGGGCATCGGCTTATGCGGGTTTGATTAATGACTATATTCTAACTAAATATACGAGTATGACAGATGCGCATACGCGCAATGTGGATGCAACCATTGCTGGGGCAGAAGTTGGTATGGGTTATCAATTTACCGATGCTTTGCAAGCTGATGTGAGTGCCATGTATGCGTGGGGTGAAAACACCACAGACAATACGCCGTTACCACAAATTTCACCTTTGGAAGGACGTTTAAACCTACGCTATGTTCAAGATAGATACACTTTAGGTGCATTATTACGTGTAGTCGATGGTCAAAGTCGTATAAGTAAAGATGAAGGTAATATCGTAGGTTACGACCTCAAAGAGAGCAGTGGCTTTGGCGTATTGTCTTTAAATGGCAGCTATAACCTCAATAAAAGTGTTGATGTGTCTGTGGGTGTTGATAACGTTTTGGATAAAACGTATAGCGAACATTTAAATAAACTAGGTTTAAATGGGACTGGTAGTGCAGCAAAAGTTCAGTTTAACAATAGTGGTCGTAACTATTGGGCGCGTATCAGTATGAAGTTCTAATTTGAACTTTATTTAAACCAAAAGCAGGGTTTAGGCTCTGCTTTTTACTTTTTTATTAGAACAATTTCATATAAAACAATAGATTAAATCTTGTGATTGTATTTTGAAGAATTGCACAGATTTTTATTAAAATAAATTTATGAGATAAAACAGTAGCTTATCTATTTTTGGGTTTATAAAATAAACACTCGAAATATTTCTTTTACAAAAAGCCTTGCATGGCAAAATATTTGGCCTATAATGCACATCCATCGGCGGTGATGTTGATAAAAACTTGTTGAAAAACAATGGCTTGGTTGATTGATTTAAGATTAATTGAGTTTAGTTTGAGTAGATGGTTTTGAAAATAAAATCAACATTGCATGTTGACTTTCTGGAAATAGAGAGTAGTATAGCCGACCTAGCTTGATGCTGACGAAGCATCGAGAAGATCATTAAGAGATTATGAAGAACAACTTGTGTGGATTTTTACTGATTGATTGATCGAAAATATTTCATTGATTGATTGGTTTAAATTACTCGAAGTTTATTTGAGCGAAATTTAAGTCAGAAAAT
>NZ_VPCQ01000019.1:0-16007 GCF_013418125.1 Acinetobacter sp. YH12205
GATCCCTTCCCGAACTCAGAAGTGAAACCTCTTCGCGCTGATGGTAGTGTGGGGTTACCCATGTGAGAGTAAGTCATCGCCAGCTCATTATTCGAACACCCTCAACTAGCGTTGGGGGTGTTTTTTTTATGTAAAAAAGAAAAATTTAAGAAGAATAAAAAAACCCTTAAAAAATAATTTAAGGGTTTTAAACTTATATAAATATCAAATATTTAGAAATGTGCTTCTAAACCTAAATATGGGCCTTTAAACTCTAATTGAGTTTCCTGATTGGAATCTTGATTGAGCTTAATATCTAAAATGCGATAACCTGCTTTTAAACCAACATCGACTAAAATGGCATCTATAAAGTTATATTTAATTTCTGCCTGAGCATCACGAACTTCATTGTCGCTATTTTTGGCATAGTTAGCTTCAGCTTTGGCACTTAAACCTGTAAATGGCAATTTGACCGCTGCTTCTGCATACAGCATAGCTAAAGTTTCACTGACGTCTTGTGTCGAAAACAAATTCGATCTTAAGTCGCCTTCAAGTACTTTGGCACCAAATCCAACATCTGCGGCAACAATGTTATCTAAAATTTCATAATATAAAATGAAGTCTGAGTAATCTAAATCTAGTTGATTGATTTTTACACCAGCAGCGCTTTGCTCGCTTTCGGCCTGCAAATTGGCATGTTTAATTTTAGCATTGGGTAAAAATGGTACTGGATGCTCTACTGCTAGACTGAAGGGTAAGGCAAAATCATCATCCAAGTTTGGTGATAACTGAGCCTGATTCCAGTCTGCGCTATATTTCCAATAATCTACGCTGGCTTTTACCCCAATAATATCGGCATGCACCGCTGAACAACTAATTAAACTGCATGCTAAAGCAAAACGTTGTAATGTAAGCATATAAACTCTAGTATTTTGTCATCATCATTTGGGATGAATGGTGTGGTGTTGTATGTTCTCGTGACAAAAAATCATGTGAAATATTGTCCAACTTAGCGCATCATACATTTTCTAGAATCAAAATTCTTGTAAAAATATAGCTTAATTCGCGCCAAAAATAGAGGATTTCAGTATGCAAAATGTCCATCCACCTGTCGATTATCCGCTCTATCTTGCCAATAAAGCCGTAGAAACAGGGCAATGGTTAGCCGTTCAGCATAAATATTCTCAAAATTTATATGCGCGTGTCGCACTTGCCGATGCGAAAAGTATTGAAAAAGCCATTCGTGCAGCCGTAAAAGCAGAAGCCGAAATGGCAAAGTTACAGCCCTTTCAAAAACAAAAAATTCTGTTGCATTGTGTGCAGCGTTTTCAAAACATGCGTGAAGAATTGGTCGAAATTTTAATTGCCGAAGGTGGAAAACCACGTTTGGCTGCGATGGCAGAAGTCGAGCGTTTAATTAATACCTTCCAAATTGCGGCAGATGCGGTGTCACAACTAGATGAAGGGCGTATTTTGCCGTTGGCAGTGACGGCTGCTGCTGCGAATTATCAAGGGATGGTTAAGCATGTACCCATTGGTACCGTGTCTTTGATTAGTCCTTTTAATTTTCCGTTGAATTTAACTGCACATAAAATTGCACCTGCGATTGCCGCAGGTTGTCCTTTTGTATTAAAACCTGCCAGTGCCACGCCTATTTCAGCATTGAAAATTGCAGAAGTGTTGGCAGAAACAGATTTACCTAAAGGTGCGTTTTCGGTATTGCCTTGTGAGCGTGAACAAGCTGATGTTTTAGTGACAGATGACCGCTTTAAACTGCTCAGTTTTACCGGTTCAGATGTGGTGGGTTGGGATATGAAAGCCCGCGCAGGACGCAAAAAAGTAACGCTAGAGTTGGGCGGCAATGCAGCAGTGATGATTGAACCCGATACTGAATTGAATGATGCATTGATTCATCGCTTAATTGGTGGTGCGTATAATCATGCTGGGCAGGTGTGTATTAGTGTGCAACGTATTTTGGTGCATGCTGACGTATATGCCGAACTGAAAAAGAAACTTGTGAGCCAGCTCAAGAAAATTAAAGCGGCAGATCCTGATTTAGACAGCACTTTGGTCGGGCCAATGATTAAGGAAGCTGAAGCGCAGCGCTTGAAAAAGTGGATTGATAAAGCGGTGAAAAAAGGTGCAAAAATATTGGCAGGTGGCGAGCTGAAAGGTGTGATGTTTGAGCCGACTTTATTGGAACAGGTCGATCCAAACTTGGAAGTTTATAAAGATGAAGTTTTTGGCCCTGTTGCCATTTTGGAAAAATATTCATCTTTTGAGCAAGGGATTGCACGTATCAACCAAAGTCGTTTTGGTTTACAGGCGGGTATTTATACACAAAGCTTGGAAAAAATGCTGTATGCATGGGATCAGTTACAAGTTGGTGGGGTGATTATTAATGATATTCCATCGTTCCGTGTGGACAATATGCCTTATGGTGGAGTGAAAGATTCGGGTTTAGGGCGTGAAGGGATTCAATCTGCTATTCGGGATATGCAGGAAGAGCGTTTATTGGTAATTAAGCGTTAAGTATCTGATCTAATGATGCATCGTTATAAATAAAGAGAAAGGATGAGTTAACTCTGAATTTTGAGATGATTGATTACAGTGCTGTAGTTCGGTGAATAATAGGCTACAGCGCTGCTAAAATAGATGAAAATTAAAATAACTCAAATAGCATCAAAATTTCATTCCAAATAGTTATACGATTTATAACTAAAAAATCAAGTCAAAATGGAGTGGAATTTGAACGTTTGATTAAAAAAATGCATACAAAAAGCATCTTTCTAAGCAGAATTTACAGAAAAATTGTTCAAAAATGAGTATTGTTAGGCCATACAAAAGCGCAATATTGGGCAAAGACTTTAAGCAAGATTTTCCGAATATTTCGCTGTTTGACCTTTAGAATTTGATGCTCAAAAGGTGTGACTCTAAAGCAAACACCCAGATTTTCATTTTTTGCAGGATATTTTTTGCGTGCGCTAAAGTACCGTTATATAAAGTAAATTTAAGCTAATGAAAAAGCAAGTTATTTATATAAAAGGTCAGAATTAAAAAACAAGCAGCAAAAAATAGCCTGAAGTTTAGGTGTTCTATGACAGATTCTCGTGAGAGTTGGTCCGCGCGATCAGGCTTTATTATCGCAGCCATTGGTTCTGCGGTCGGGTTGGGCAATATTTGGCGTTTCCCTTATGTTGCCTATGAAAATGGCGGCGGCGCATTTTTAATCCCTTATTTAATTGCGATCTTTGCCGCAGGTTTGCCATTGCTGTTTTTGGACTATGCAGTTGGGCATAAATACCGTAAAGCACCACCAACCGCTTATAAAAAGCTCATGAACAGTGAAGCATTGGGCTGGTGGCAGGTGATGGTGACTTTGCTGATTGGTATTTACTATGCCAGCGTATTGTCTTGGGCAGGCAGTTATATGTTCTATTCCATTGGTCAGCAATGGGGAACAGACACTGAAAAATTCTTTTTCACAAGCTACTTACAAAATGGTGAAGGCTTAGCCTTTGGTTTTGTACCAACCTTATTTATTGGTCTAGTCATCGTATGGACGGTGGTGATGTTCATTTTATACGGCGGGGTGAAAAAAGGGGTTGAGCTGTCAAATAAAATCTTTATACCACTTTTGCTGATTTTGTTCTCTATTCTCGTGGTTCAAGCTTTACGTTTACCGGGTGCAGTCGATGGCTTAAATGCTTTCTTTACGCCTAACTGGGAAGCGATGGCGAACTATAAAGTATGGTTAGCTGCCTTTGGTCATATCTTCTTCTCACTTTCAGTGGGTTTCGGGATTATGTTGACCTACTCATCTTACCTAAAACGTAAAACCAACTTGACTGGTTCAGGCTTGGTGGTTGCACTTGCAAACTCATCTTTTGAAATTTTAGCGGGTATTGGTATTTTTGCTGCGCTTGGTTTCATGGCGTACAGCGCAGGTTCATCGGTAGATGAAGTGGTTTCTGGTGGTATTGGTTTAGCCTTTATTGCATTCCCGAAAATCATTTCAAGCTTGGGTGCAGGTGGCGATTTATTTGGTTTCTTATTCTTCGCTTCATTGACGGTTGCAGGGGTGACCTCAATGGTGAGTATTCTGCAAGTGCCCATTGCTGCGTTCCAAGACAAACTGGGTTGGTCGCGTAAGCGTGCAGTAACCATCATTGCGGGTGGTTCAGCTATTGTTTCAACCATTTTATTCTCTACCCACAGCGCGATCACTTTTGTCGACATCATTGACTACTTTGCCAACAACATTGGTATTGTTGGTGGTGGTTTATTGTCGATCATTTTGGTGACTTGGTTCCGTCGTCCATTGCTCAAAGAATTGCAGCAACACGTTAACCAATACTCAAGCATTAAATTGGGTTGGGGCTGGAATTTCCTATTAACCATCGTGACTCCGCTTTCATTGCTCGTGGCTTTAGGCTTAACCCTGAAATCTATTTTTGCAGAAGGCTATGGTGGTTATCCATTACACATTTTACTCACCGTGGGTGGTGGTACCGTGGTGCTCTTTATTATTGGCGCGGTATTGCTTAGCCGCTTAAAAGATCACGACGCAGCGGAGAAATAAGATGAATACATCTGCATTGGTGATGTTGATTATTTCAACAGTGGTACTTTGGGGTGGTTTGGTTTTGGCGATGATTCACCTGATCAAAAACCCAGATGAACTCGAAGACTAAGCATTTTGCTGAAACGGGTGCGATGTTGTAAGGCATTGCACAGCCTGAGCAAAAACAAGCACTGCTTTGTTTGCAGCGCAAGGCGCAGCGAAGGACAAGCATATTTTTTGCTGCTATTGCGTTATGTGCCAGTCATTTAGAATGACTAAATTTCCTGTCCCATGCCTTATATCAGCTAAAAAATATGCGTCGTCGCAAACATAGACGAAGTGTCAACAGACCCTAAATTAACCCTTGATTGATTCAAGGGTTATTTTTTTGGAAAGGCTATTAAATGAGAAGAATCGTTAAAACAGAAACAGCTTAGGCGGTTTTTTCAATACGACAATAATAAAAACCATCCCCGCGTCCTTGTTGCGGCAATAATTGGCGTCCATACAGTTGTGGAATGCCCCAATCTGCATCAATTTTGACTTCTTTGGCATTTTGATGTTCGGCAAAGAATTGCTGCATTTGCTGTTCATTTTCGGCTTTTAAAACCGAGCAGGTAATGTAAAGCAAGGTGCCACCAACTTTGAGTTGCTGCCACATCTGCTGCAAAATCTGTTGCTGTAATGCCACCGTTTGCTGAATATCGCTAGATTGACGCAGCAAACGAATATCTGGATGGCGACGCAAGACTCCAATTGCAGAACACGGTGCATCCAATACAATACAGTCCACTGCTTCACTGGCATTCCATGTGGTTGCATCGGCAGCCAAAATTTCAACTTGCGCTTCTTGATTCAGTTGCAGACGTTCTAGATTTTCGCTGACACGTAACAGACGTTTGGTATCCTGATCTATGGCAATCAATTTTTTAGGCTGAAATTTTTCAAGCAGATGCGCTGTTTTACCACCGGGTGCTGCGCAGGCATCGACTACCACTTTGCCATCTAAATTTGGCAAGAGCGTTGCACACAGTTGGGCATGTTCGTCCTGTACGGAAAATACGCCTTCATCAAAACCAGGCAAGTCTGGAATGTGCACATTTTGCAGCATCACAATACCGACTTCAGACACGGTGCAAGCTTCTGCAGCAATCTCTTGTTCCTGCAAAATTTCTAAATAGTCATCGCGGCTGATTTGGCGTGTATTGACTCTTAAAGTCAGAGGCGCGGTTTGCTTTAAAGTTTGCGTCAGTTGTTCTTGTTGTTCAGGCCAATCTTTTTTCAGACGTTTATACAACCAACTTGGCAAACCATGTGCCTGCGCCAAAGCCTTTTGAAATTCCGATGTTTCACGTGAAACACGACGCAGAATTGCATTCACCACACCGCTGAGTGCTTGATAGCCCAATTGTTTGGCTGCAGTTACGGTTTCAGAAATTGCGGCATGACTGGCTACACGAGTACAAAGCACTTGATATAAGCCGACATATAAACAGGTTTCAACAGTTTCATTGTTGAGTGGTTTCACCAACAGCGGCAAAGTAATGCTTTTTAGGGCATACCATTGACGCAAAGTGCCCAAAACCAGTTCATGAAACAAGGCGCGGTCACGTTCTGCGACTTTACTTAAATGTGCAGGTAAAACGCTCGCCAATGATTGCCCTTGTTGTACAGCCAATAGCGTACGGATGACTTGGGCACGCAAGTTCAAATGTGAGTTGCCTGATTCAGAATGGCTCATGCGAGAACTTGTCCTGTTTGAAGTTTTTGAGTTTGAATGATTTGCACAGGATTCAGCGGTTTAGCACCTGGCCATTGCAACGAGCTTAAGCATACTGCTTGTTGATCACCACAAGCGACGTGTACACCTTGTTTGTCCAGTTTTAATATTGTGCCAGGCACTTGACCTTGTGCAGATTCATCTGATAATGCTGAACTCCACACGCGTAAGTTTTGAGTGTCATCTAAAGGGATAAACGCCACAGGCCACGGATTAAAGGCACGGATATTACGGTCAATTTCGGCTGCAGTTTGTGACCAGTTAATTTGCGCTTCGGCTTTCGTCAGTTTGTGTGCGTAGACCGTCAAGGCTTCATCTTGCACTTCACGCGCAGCCAAATAGTCTTGCAATTTTTGCTCTGAAGCCAGTACTTCAACAATTGCTTTGGCACCTTGCTGCGCCAGTTTGTCATGTAAAGTGGCAGAGGTGTCTGTGGCAGTAATTGGGCATAGGGTTTTATACATCATATCGCCCGTATCTAAGCCTGCAGCCATTTTCATAATGGTGATGCCTGTTTCGGTATCACCTGTGGCAATCGCGCGCTGAATCGGCGCTGCACCACGCCAACGTGGCAATAACGAACCGTGAATATTCAAGCAGCCATATTTAGGAGTATCTAAAACCACTTGCGGCAAGATTAAACCATAGGCCGCAACCACCATCACATCGGCATTCAGGGCAGCCAATTCTTGTTGGGCCGCTAAACCTTCTTCAGTAGATGATTTAAAATGCAAAGGTTGATACACAGGAAGATCGTGTTGCAGTGCCAATTGTTTAACCGCTGAAGCAGTGAGTTTTTGCCCACGTCCCGCTTTACGGTCAGGCTGAGTGTAGACCGCGACAATGTCATGTTCAGTGTTCAGGAGTGCTGCCAAAGCACTTGCAGCGAATTCAGGCGTACCCGCAAAAACGATTTTCAATGGAAATCAACCCATGTAAATAGATAACGCAGCAATTATAACAAATTGCAGCTCAAAGGTCGGAAAGGGATGTAACAAATCCCCTCTGCGGCTGTTCTGTGCTATAAATTATTATGATAAAAATTAGTAATGCAAAATTTAAAAATTATTCATGAAAGTTTTGTATTGCATTCAGTATGATCAACAAGGTGCTGTGGGTTCTCGTCACTTTTTATCCATCATAAAGTTGGTAAAGCAGCAGCCTTACTACCTCAAGCTGTAGTAAAATAGAAAGACTCTTAAACTATTTTGCAGTGATACAGATCTTGCAAACAGTATTATTTCGCCAGAATGAATTTCAGATTCATTTCAGCACAACCAAGTTGGAACTTTATAATGCCTGACTATCGTTCAAAAACATCGACACACGGAAGAAATATGGCGGGTGCACGCGGCTTATGGCGTGCAACGGGTATGAAAGACGAAGATTTCGGTAAGCCGATTATTGCGGTGGTCAACTCATTTACCCAATTTGTACCTGGCCATGTGCATTTAAAAGACCTCGGTCAAATGGTGGCAGAGCAAATTCAGGCGGCAGGTGGTGTTGCCAAAGAATTTAACACCATTGCTGTAGATGACGGGATTGCCATGGGTCATGACGGCATGTTGTATTCATTGCCATCGCGTGACTTGATTGCCGACTCGGTAGAATACATGGTCAGCGCACACTGCGCCGATGCAATGGTGTGTATATCCAACTGTGACAAAATCACACCAGGGATGCTGATGGCTGCTATGCGTCTGAACATTCCAGTGGTGTTTGTGTCTGGCGGCCCAATGGAAGCAGGTAAAGTCAAAATTCGTGGCAATGAACACGCGATTGACTTGATTGACGCGATGATTGTGGCGGCAGATGACAACTATACGGATGAAGAAGTTGCTGAATATGAGCGTTCTGCATGTCCAACTTGTGGTTCATGCTCAGGGATGTTCACTGCAAACTCAATGAACTGCTTAACAGAAGCTCTAGGTTTATCTTTACCGGGCAACGGTTCAATTGTAGCAACTCACGCCAACCGTAAAAAACTGTTTGATAAAGCAGGTCAGTTGATTGTGGAATTGGCCAAACGCCATTATGAACAAGACGATTACAGCGTATTGCCACGTTCAATTGCAACCAAAGCATCTTATGAAAATGCTATGACGTTGGACATTGCCATGGGCGGTTCAACCAACACCGTACTGCACTTGTTGGCGGCTGCCAATGAGGCAGGTGTGGATTTCACCATGGATGACATTGACCGTTTATCACGTAAAGTGCCTGTACTATGTAAAGTAGCGCCTGCAAAACAAGATGTTCACATGGAAGATGTACACCGTGCGGGTGGCATTATGTCTATTTTAGGCGAGCTGGATCGCGCAGGTTTATTGGACACTTCAGTAGGCACAGTTCACGAAGCGACTTTAAAAGATGCTTTGGATAAATGGGACATCATCCGTACCGAAAATGAAGACGTTTACCAGTTCTTCCGTTCTGCACCGGGCGGCGTACCCACCCAAACAGCATTCTCACAAGACCGTTACTATTCACGTTTAGATGGTGACCGTGACAATGGTGTGATTCGTAATGCAGAACACGCTTTCTCTAAAGATGGTGGTTTGGCGGTACTTTACGGCAATATTGCTTTAGATGGCTGTATTGTCAAAACTGCAGGGGTGGATGATTCTATTTTGAAATTCAACGGCACAGCACGTGTTTTTGAAAGTCAGGATGCTGCTGTAGACGCGATTTTGGGCGGTAAAATTACAGCGGGTGATGTGGTGGTGATTCGCTACGAAGGCCCACGTGGTGGCCCAGGTATGCAAGAAATGCTCTATCCAACCAGCTATTTGAAATCGAAAGGTTTAGGCAAAGAATGTGCCTTACTGACCGATGGTCGTTTCTCGGGCGGTTCTTCAGGTCTTTCAATTGGTCACGTTTCTCCAGAAGCGGCTGAAGGTGGTGCGATTGGTCTGGTTGAAGATGGTGACCGTATCGAAATTGATATTCCAAACCGCAGCATTCACTTGGCGGTAGATGACGCAACTATGGCGGCACGTCGTGAAGCGCAAGAAGCTAAAGGCTGGCATCCTGCAGAAGAACGTCCACGTAAAATTTCTAAAGCGTTGAAAGCTTATGCCATGCATACCACCAGTGCGGCAAAAGGTGCGGTACGTGAAATCTAAGCAGTACTTGGCAATTTAAGCTGCTACAAAAAAGCACTCCAAAATTGGGGTGCTTTTTTATGTGTCTGCAATGAGCGATGTCAGTATCGCAGCAAATTTGAGCGATGAAATTAGACAGGCATTTTCGTTTACATCCTGCCTGCTTTCGATACAATGAAAAATAAAATAAATTGTCATGATGAATACGTCATTTCACCCATCTTGCTAAGGAATCAGCCATGAGTAAACAGAATATCCGCGAACATTCAGCCGAAGTCTATGAAGGCATTGAAAATGCACCTGCACGTTCCATGATGCGTGCGGTGGGTTTTAAGGATGAAGATTTTACTCGTCCATTTATTGGAATTGCATCGACTTGGGCCAATGTCACACCATGTAATATGCATATTGATGGTTTGGCGCGCGAAGCAGAAACAGGCGTGAATCAGGCGGGTGGTAAAGGCATTATTTTCAATACCATCACCATTTCAGATGGTATTTCAAACGGCACCGAAGGCATGAAATATTCATTGGTTTCACGTGAAATTATTGCCGACTCAATTGAAGCTGTGGTGGGCTGTCAGGCCTATGATGGTGTGATTGCAATTGGTGGCTGCGATAAAAACATGCCGGGCTGCATTATGGGACTGGCGCGTTTAAACCGTCCGGGCTTGTTTGTTTATGGCGGCACTATTAAACCGGGTGCAGGACATACCGATATTATTTCGGTGTTTGAAGCCGTGGGTCAGCATGCCAAAGGTGAAATTAACGAAATTCAGGTCAAACAAATTGAAGAAGTGGCTTTGCCAGGTGCAGGCTCTTGTGGTGGCATGTACACCGCGAACTCTATGGCATCGGCCATTGAAGCATTGGGCATGAGTTTACCAGGGTCTTCGGCACAAGAAGCTGTTTCTCAAGATAAAATGGATGACTGCCAACGTGCAGGCGAAGCGGTCATGAATCTGTTACGTCTGGATATTAAACCACGTGACATTATGACCAAATCTGCCTTTGAAAATGCCATTAAAGTATTGATTGCTTTGGGTGGATCGACCAATGGTGTGTTGCATTTGATTGCCATGGCACATTCTGCAGGGGTTGAACTCACACTGGATGATTTCGTGCGTATTGGTCAGGAAACCCCAGTGGTGGCCGATGTACGTCCATCGGGCAAGTATTTAATGTCGGAGCTGATTGCCATTGGCGGCATTCAACCGTTGATGAAACGTATGTTAGATGCAGGCATGCTCGATGGTTCTTGCTTAACGGTTACAGGTAAAACTTTGGCAGAAAACTTGGCCGATGTTGCTGATTATCCTGAAGGTCAGCAAATTATTTTACCGTTTGATGCGCCAATCAAAAAAGATTCACACTTGGTGGTTTTAAAAGGCAACTTATCACCTACGGGCGCAGTGGCAAAAATTACAGGCAAAGAAGGCTTGTATTTTGAAGGCCCTGCACGCGTTTTTGAAGGTGAAATTGGCGCGATGCGCGGCATTTTAGATGGTGAAGTGCAAGAAGGTGAAGTGGTGGTGATTCGTGGTGAAGGCCCTAAAGGTGGCCCAGGTATGCCAGAAATGCTGAAACCAACTTCTGCAATTATTGGCAAGGGCTTGGGTAATTCAGTCGCGTTAATTACAGATGGACGTTTTTCGGGTGGCAGTCACGGTTTTGTGATTGGACATGTGACCCCCGAAGCGTATGAAGGTGGGCCAATTGGTCTGGTGAAAAATGGCGATAAAATTTCGATTAATGCTGAAACCCGTGAAATGACTTGGCATGTGTCGGAAGAGGAAATGGCAGCGCGTAAAGCGGCATGGGTCAAACCAAAGCCAAACTATACCCATGGTGCATTGGCGAAATTTGCTAAATTGGCATCGGGCGCAGAAAAAGGTGCAGTGACTGATCTGAATTTAGAGGTCTAATTGATCATTTTTATATGAATTGATATAAATCCTTGTGTACTATTGAAGGAAGAGCGCACATGATTTGCATGTGGCTTGTCCCCAAACCACAAGGATTTTCTTTTTAGAGGCTGATCTCATGTCACTGTTACGCCGTTGGTTCGATCCGATCAGATCGAGTTGGTTTTATCAAAAACCATCTCGGCAAGCGGTGTTGCCCACGGAACACGGACTGAGTGTGTATTTACGTCTAGATGATGTATATAGCTATTTGGCGGTACAGCAGTTGCCGCAATTAGAAGATATTCTGGCCGATGAATTAAAACCTTTAACCGTGGTGATTTCGCGGCAAAGTGGCGATGCACCGAATCAAATGTCGGCTGCAGAATGGCAAAATTATTGTATTCAAGATGCACAAATTCTTGCCAAACAACACCGTTTTAGTTTTCACGATAGCCCTGAACCACCGACTGCAGAGGCCTTAATGCAGGCAGAAGCTATTTTGCGGCATACGCCGTTACGTGGTCAGGATTTCTTGTATTTACTCGAAGATGTGTTTCACATGCTGTGGCAAAAGCAGTCGGGTAAATTACGCACTTTATATGCCATGTCCAGCCGTCATCATCAAATTCAGGATTTTCCTGAACGGGTTTTTGATGATGCACCTGTATTGGCCAGTTATTTTGAGTTTGGTGGACGTAAATATCATGCGGTCGATGATTTATTGCGTTTGACACGCCGTTTAAAACAACAAAAATTACTCACCGATAATCCTATTTTCTTGATCAATCACATTGAATGGCGAGAACATTTAATTAGTGATGCCGAAGAACTCAATGAAATTCAGGCACTCGACCCTGAACTGGATTTGTATATTGCACTGGAAGACCCGATTTCTTGGTTGTTATTGGCGTATATCAAAGAAGAATTAGCTGCCTATTACAATATCCATTTGAATGTGTATCCCTTGTCTTATCATGGACGCGACTGGTTTGACTGGAGTTTGGCAACACGTTTATCTAAACGTACTGATGTTGCGTTTACGCCGTTTTGCCGCCCGACTGAGCAGGCGACTTATCAAATGGCACAACTGTATTACAGTGCGCCTGAAGAACAGCGTGTGGATGCCATGTATCGCATTTTGCAGGCGGTATGGACGAGGGGACAGGATTTATCCTTTAAAGCGCATTTTGAGCGTATGCAGCGTGAACTGGAGTTAGATCAACTGACCACAGCCGATGTGACCGAGTTGCTCAAAGAAAACGATATGCTGTGTGAAATGAAATCTCAGCCCGATTTTCCTGTGTTGGAATTGCGCATAGATGGGCAAAGCTACGTGTTTAACAGCTTATATCGGGTGTGGATGATTGAAAGTATTTTCAGTAATGTGTTAGAAGAAAAGTATAAGAGTGAAAACGAAACCGAAACTGAAAGTGTAGCCCAAGCCCATGAACAATGAAAAAGTAAACTCATTACAACAAGCACGTGACAAAATAGACCAAATTGATGTGGCTTTAATTGAACTGATTGCATCGCGTCAGTTTTATGTCGATCAGGCCATGCGCCATAAACAGACTGTGGAAGATGTACAGTCACCGCAGCGCGTGAAAGAAGTGATTGAAAAAGTCCGTACTTTGGCTCTGCAACATGCAGTCGATCCTGACATGGTCGAGCGTTTGTATCACGATATGATTCAGCATTTTATTCAGCGTGAATTAAAAGAATTCCGTCCTTAATTGATCTATCCCTAAGTTTGGGCGATGCTTCAAACGCAGCCCAAACTTTGCGTTTTTGCGGTAAAACCGCGTATTTATATGCCATCTTGGTATTCAAAGCATAATTTTTAAAAATAATTTGCTTATTTTTTCTGCAGGTGGTTTTAAGCGCAAAGCCTTGCCTGTCTTGGCTTTGCTGGGTTTTTAAAAAGAATTGGTAAAAAAAAGAATATGATTTTATTACATTTTTTAATATTGTAAGTTTGCTTTATTTTAAAAAGTATATATATTGTATATACATCTTTTGCAAAGCAGTCTTTATTTTGGAGAGATCAGCAATGAACGAGCAAATCAAAAAAATAAAGACAGGCAAGAAAGATGGACAACTTTTAATTCGTATTAATAGTACTGAACGTGATGAATTTATTCGTTTATGTGAAGAACTTGATACTAGTGCTGCTCGTGAATTAAGAAAATTTATTCGTAGTTTTGTGAAACAACACAATGGCAACGAATAGCCTTACTAAGGAGTAATACCATGGCTAAGCAAGTTAAATCTTTGAAGCAACAAATCAAAGCACGTTTGAAAAAGATTTCAAAACATAAAGGCAAATTGAAGCAACTTAAGCAAGAGCTTAAAAAACAGAAATAAGCCACAGCAAAAGCATGATCTCTTAAAAACGGTTTATTCTAGACAGACCGTTTGAGCTAAAAAAGACCGAACAATCATTGTTGTTCGGTCTTTTTGCATTGCTTTAGCATCAACTTGAGATCAAGCAGATGAACGTAGGTTTTGATTAGGATGGATCACGCAAACTAAAGAACCAGTTCAGGAACAAGGCCGCAAAAGTTGCTGTACCAATCCCACCCAAGTTAAAGCTGCCTAGTTGCAGCGCAAAGTCGCCCGTTCCTAAAATAATGGTCACGGCAGCCACCATCAAGTTTTTGTTTTTAGAAAAATCGACTTTGTTTTCAATCCAGATTTTCGCGCCAGCAATGGTAATCAAACCAAATACCACAATCGAAGCGCCCGTTAAAATGGCGGTAGGAATGGTATGGATGATTGCCCCAAATTTTGGTGATAAGCCAAGGAAAATAGCAAACATCCCCGCCACCACAAAAATAATCGTGGAATACACGCGGGTAACAGCCATCACCCCAATGTTTTCACCATAGGTGGTCATACCCGGCGCACCGACACCACCTGCGAGTGTTGTGGCAACACCATCGGCTACAAAGGCTTTACCAATGTGTGGATCGAGGTTTTCACCTGTCATTGCTCCGACTGCTTTAATGTGTCCCAAGTTTTCGGCCACCAAAATGAAAGCAATTGGGGCAATAATCAGCATGGCATTCACATCAAATACAGGCGCATGAAAGTCTGGAACACCAAACCACGCGGCTTGCTGAATTGGTGTGAAGTTAATTGGCGTCCCCCAACCCATGACATTGGTGACCATAAAATAGATCAGATACGACATGAGTAAGCCAATTAAAAGCAAGAGGCGTTGCAGTAAACCTTTGGTAAACACGGCAATCATGCCCATACATAGTACAGTTACCAATGCCATCCACATATTAAATGGATTGCCTGCAACGGCTTTGACCGTGACTGGGGCAAGGTTTAAACCAATGATCATCACCACTGCACCTGTCACTACAGGTGGCATCAATTTTTCAATCCAGCGGGTGCCTGTGGCCATCACCAAAAAGCCAATCAGGGCATATAAAATACCGCAGGCAATAATCCCGCCTGCCGCGACCCCAATATTGGCATTTAAACCACCTGCTGCACCTGCATAGCCTGTGGCAGCAATCACTACCCCAATAAAGGCAAAGCTCGAACCTAAATAACTTGGAACGCGCCCACCTGTCATGAAAAAGAACAGGATGGTACAAATCCCTGACATTAAAATGGCAAGGTTCGGGTCAAAGCCCATTAAGAAAGGTGCAAGTACCGTAGCACCAAACATGGCAAACGCGTGTTGTATCCCCAATACAACGGTTTGTGCAGGCGGTAGATACTCATTGGTCCCTACAGGACGCGCATCAATGTTGCCTTCATAAGGGCGCCATTTGGGAAACCAATTGGACATAAAGTGAGCACTCAAAAGCTAAATTGAGCACATCATACCCTTGTATTGCATAAATTTTTTAAAAATTTTGCGAGGAAACTGACCAGTTGCTTATTTTTAGAATTAAATTTTACTATTTGATAAAATTTACATTTAATATAAATAAGTAATTTTATTTATAAATTTAAAGAATGTATTGCAGTCACTTAGTGATAGTCGCAGTTTAAAAAAAAATTGTATGACCTGCGATTTTTGTTTGTATTTTATACAAAATTAATATTCATGATTCAATATCTTGCTGCACATTATTACGTCCACTTTGCTTGGCTTTATACAGCGCAGCATCAGTACGCTGAATTAATTCATGTTGATCTGCATGATAAACATATAAGGCACTTAAACCAAAACTTGCGGTAATTTGAATCTCATGTTCTGCATAGGCAATACGATGTTGTTCAATGGCAATTCTGCAGCGTTCCAGTACATTTTGGGCAATTTGCGGTGAGGTATTGGAGAAAATAATCATAAATTCTTCGCCACCAAAACGTCCGATAATATCTTCACTGCGTAGATTTTTTTGCAAAATTTTTGGAATTTGCTTGAGTACCTGATCCCCTCCATCGTGTCCATAGCGATCATTTACTTGCTTAAACCAGTCTAAATCGAGCAGGGCAAGGCAGATGTGTTCTTTGTTTTGCCCCGCCAATTGTTTTTGATTCACCAGTTGGTTGAATTTTATGCTTAAACCGCGTCGGTTGAGAGTAATTAACTATAACTAAAAATATAGACAAATATTTGCATAAGTTCTCATTTTGTCTATGTCGATTCAGTAGTGGCAAGGTGGGTATTTATTAGAGATTTAAATGATTATCTTTTGTATTTTAGG